>NZ_BAAGDE010000060.1:0-40430 GCF_054660795.1 Mycobacterium sp. MUNTM1 | reverse complement strand
GACCCCACACCGGCATCGGCGGAAAAACACCCATCGACCGCCTACGCGTTCACAACCTGCCAGTGAAGAACAACTAGGGGTGGTCAGCTCACCGGGGTCAGCGCGAACACCGGAATCGACGGTGCGGCGGCGCGGAACTGTTCGTCGGTGCTGTCCGGGGTCAACCCGGCGACGTAGCCCTTGACCTGCCAATACCACCTGGCCAGGTAGCGCCGCAGCAGCTCGGGCTTGCCCGCGTCGTCGACCTCGTCGGCCCGTACGCTGCGCCGGTGCCAGCGCGGACCCACCTCGACGACGGACGCGGCCCGGACATTGCGTGCCCACTGGGTATTGCCGCGCGGCGAGACCAGATAGTCCACGCCGTCGACGGTCAGCAGGTTGATCACGACCGCACGTTGCTTCCCGGTTTTGCGGCCGCGGACCCGCAGCGCCCGAGTCCCGGCGATGCTGATTCCCGCCTCGGCAAGCCAGCGGATGAGCGCGTTGGCGGCGCGGGCGACCCGGTTCGGTTCTTCATAGCGGGTGGTGGACATGGTGCGGCCTCTCAGCGAATCCTGGTCGAACTTGTGAGAGCGGCGCTCTCTGATTTGAACACGCTGCCACAACCAGGCACGGAAAGCAAGAGCGGTGTTCTCGGTTGTGCCAGACTGGCCGCGTGGGCAAACGCCAGGAATCGCGCGAGCAGATCGAGGCGCGCATCGTCGAGCTCGGCCACCGACAGCTGGCGGAGCGCGGCGCGGCCGGATTGTCGGTGCGGGCGATAGCCCGCGACCTCGGCATGGTCTCCTCGGCGGTGTACCGCTACGTGTCCAGCCGCGACGAACTGCTGACCCTGCTGCTGGTGGACGCCTATTCCGACCTGGCCGACGCCGTGGATCGCGCCCGCCAGACGGTCGGGGACCTGTGGAGCGACGACGTCGTTGCCATCGCGCGGGCCGCCCGGAGCTGGGCCGTCGCGCACCCGGCGTGCTGGGCCCTGCTGTACGGCAGCCCCGTCCCCGGATATCACGCGCCGCCCGAGCGCACGGTCGCGGTAGGAACCCGGGTGGTCGCGGCGTTGTTCGACGCGGTGGCGGCCGGCATCGCCACCGGCGATATTCGGCTGACGAATGATCTTGCCCCGCAACCGATGTCATCCGACTTCGAACGGATTCGGCACGAGTTCGGGTTCCCCGGTGATGACCGGGTGCTGGCCAAGTGCTTCTTGTTGTGGGCCGGGGTGCTGGGGGCCATCAGCCTCGAAGTGTTCGGGCAGTACGGCGCCGACACGCTGACCGACCCGGAAACCGTCTTCGACGTCCAGCTGCGGCTGCTGGTGGACGTCCTCACCCAGCACTGACGGTCCGCGGCTCCAGGCGAGTGAATTAGAACGTGTTCACCCGGCGATTCAGCGGCCGGGCGGGCCCGCCATGGCAAAGTTTCTCGGCCCCTTTCTGGCCGCCCCACGGCTGGACTATTCTGCGAGGCGATGACGCTTCCCGTTCAGTCACCGACGCAAATCGCCTGGGTCACCGCCGACCTCGATGCCACCGAAACGGCCCTCACCGGCCTGTTAGGGGTGCGGAAGTGGGTGCGCATCCCCGATGTGCACTTTGCTCCGGACGCGTGCAGCTACCACGGCCGGCCCGCCGACTTCTTTGCCGGCATCTCGTTGAGCTACCTCGGCGACATGCAATTGGAGCTGATCCAACCGGTCCGCGGCGAGAACATCTATAGTGACTTTTTGTCCGAATCCGGGCCGGGTTTGCACCACATCTGCATGGAGGTCGAAAGCCCCGAACGACTGGAGGCGGCGGTGACCGAGGCCGCGCGGGGCGCCGCGGTTGTGCAGCGAGGCGTGATGCCCGGCGGCATCCACTTCGTCTACCTGTCGGCGCCGCAGGGGGGCGTGCCGTATGTGGAGCTTGCGTACGTCTCGCCCGAAATGAGGGCGTTTTACGACTACATCAAACAGGAACAGCGGTGAGCCGCGTCGGCGACGATGCGGAAACCGGCGATGAGAAGGAGCGGCGCCAATGAGCACGGAGATACCGGCAACAGTCAGTGCGGACGGCGTGACCGCGTGGTCGGACGACGTCGACGTCGTGGTGATCGGGTTCGGTATCGCCGGCGGCTGCGCCGCGGTGAGCGCTGCGGCGGCCGGCGCGCGAGTGCTGGTGCTCGAACGCGCGGCGGCGGCGGGCGGCACGACTTCGCTTGCCGGAGGTCACTTTTACCTCGGCGGCGGGACCGCGGTGCAGCAGGCAACCGGTCAAGACGACTCCGTCGAGGAGATGTACAAGTACCTGGTCGAGGTGTCGCGTGAACCCGAGCTCGACAAGATCCGCGCCTACTGCGAGGGCAGCGTCGAGCATTTCAATTGGCTGGAAGACCTGGGTTTTCAGTTCGAGCGCAGCTATTACCCGGGCAAGGTCGTCGTCCCGCCGGGCACCGAGGGGCTGAGCTACACCGGCAATGAGAAGGTTTGGCCCTTCTGCGAGCGGGCCAAACCGGCACCGCGCGGGCATTCGGTGCCGGTGCCCGGCGAATTGGGCGGCGCCAGCATGGTCGTCGACCTGCTGCTCAAGCGCGCCGACGCCCTGGGCGTGCAGATCCGCTACGAGACCGGGGTCACCAACCTGGTCACCGGCGACGACGGCGCCGTGGTCGGCGTCGCATGGAAGCATTTCACCGAAACCGGTGCCATCAGGGCCAAGTCCGTCATCATCGCGGCGGGCGGATTCGCGATGAACCCGGAGATGGTCGCCGAGCACACACCCGCCCTGGGCCAGGAGCGGCGCACCAAGCATCACGGCATGGTGGCGCCCTATATCCTGGGCAATCCCAACGACGACGGGCTGGGCATCCGGATGGGCGTGTCGGTCGGCGGCGCGACCAAGTACATGGACGAGCTGTTCATCACCGCGGCGGCCTATCCTCCCGAGGTCCTGCTGACCGGTGTGATCGTCAACAAAAAGGGCCAGCGGTTCGTGACCGAGGACTCCTACCACTCGCGCACTTCGGCTTTCGTGCTGGAGCAGCCCGAGCAGACGGCGTACCTCATCGTCGACGAGGCGCACACCGAGATGCCGGCCATGCCGCTGATCCGGTTCCTCGACGGTTACGAGACGATCGCGGAAATGGAAGCGGCGCTTGGCATTCCGGAGGGCAACCTGGCGGCCACGCTGGATCGCTACAACAAGAACGCCGCCGCGGGCGAGGATCCCGATTTCCACAAGCAGCCGGAATTCCTTGCGCCACAAGACAATGGCCCGTGGGCGGTGTTCGACCTGTCGCTGGGACGGGCGATGTACTCGGGATTCACCATCGGCGGCCTCGCGGTGACGGTCGACGGCGAGGTCCAGCGGGCCGACGGCAGCGTGGTGCCCGGTCTGTACGCCGCGGGCGCGTGCGCATCCAACCTCGCCCAGGACGGCAAGGGCTACGCCAGCGGGACGCAGCTGGGCGAGGGGTCGTTCTTCGGCCGCCGCGCCGGAGCGCACGCGGCCCGGCGGGCCGGGGGAGCGTAGCCGCTAGACCTGCGCGGGTTCCTTCTCGACCGGGCCCAGTTGCCAGGGGCCGCCGCCGAGCAGGTGCAGCTGCTGTTCGTGGTGCTGTTCGACGGTGGGCCGGTGGCTCACGCTGACCATGACGCACTCCGGCAACTCGGACCGAATCAACTGATACAGCGCGAATTCCAGGCCTTCGTCCAGCGCGGAGGTGGCCTCGTCGAGGAACACCGCCTTCGGCTTGGTGAGCAGGATGCGCGCGAACGCGACGCGCTGCTGCTCGCCCGGCGACAGCACCTTGGCCCAATCGTGGTCTTCGTCCAGCCGGTTGATCAGCGGCGCCAGCGCCACCTTGGTGAGCACGTCGTGCAGCTGCTCGTCGGAAATGTTGTCCGGCGAATTCGGATAGGCCACCACGGTGCGCAGATTGCCGAGCGGCACATACGGCAGCTGGGACAGGAACATCGTCGCGTTGTCGCCGTCGGGTCGGCACAGGGTCCCCGAGGCGTAGGGCCACAGTTCGGCCAGGCTGCGCAGCAGCGTCGTCTTGCCGGCCCCGGAGCGGCCGGTGATCACCAGCGTGTCGCCGTGGTCGAGCTGGATGTCCAGCGAGTCGACCAGCTGGTCGCCCTCCGGAGTGCGCACCTCGATGCCGCGCAGTTCGACCGCCGACTCTTCGCTGGGCTTGACGAGAATGGCCGGCAGCGCGCGACCCTTGCTGTTGGCGTCCACCAGCCCGTGCAGCCGGATGATCGCCGCGCGAAAGGCCGCGAACGCGTCGTAGTTGTTGCGGAAGAACGACAGCGAGTCATTGATGTTGCCGAAAGCCTGCGCGGTCTGAGTGACATCTCCGAAGGCGATCTCCCCGGCGAACAGGCGCGGCGCCTGAATCGCCAATGGCAGCGGGATGATGGTCTGCGTCGCCGACCAGTTCCATCCGTTGAAGATGATGGTCCGGCGGACGAACCTGCGGTAGTTGTCGATCACCGGCGTGAAGCGCCGCCACAATTGGTCACGTTCGACGCGCTCGCCGCGGTAGAAGCCCACCGCCTCCGCGGCGTCGCGCAACCGTACCAGGGCGTAACGGAATGCGGCGTTGAGTTTCTCGTTGTTGAAGCTCAGCCAAATCAGAGGGCGCCCAAGCCAAATCGCGACCACCGTCACGATCAAGACATAGATCAGGACGGTCCAGAACATCGCACGCGGCACGTTCACGCCGAAGAGATCGAAGTTCCCGGACAAATTCCACAGAATCGCGGCGAACGAGATCACCGATGCCACCGCGTTGACGGCGCCGAACAGCAGGGTGTTGGTCGTCCCGTTGGACGGGATGTTCGGGGTGCCGCCGACTCCCGCGGTGAAGATGTCGACATCCTGCTGGATGCGCTGGTCGGGGTTGTCAATGGTGTTGTCGATGAACAGGTCCCGGTAATACGCGCGGCCTGCCAGCCAGTCGTCGGTGAGATGGCCCGTCAGCCACATGCGCCAGGCAATGATGAACCGCTGCGTCAGGTAGATGTCGAGGATCACCCGGGCGATGAAGATGGCCGCCAGCAGGATGAAGATCCCGAGTGAGACCCAAAAGTTGTGGATCCCGGAGCGTTTGACCTCGTCATTACCCGTGGCGAGCCCTTTAAGTGCCACCTGCAACGCCGTGTACATGTCGTTGCTCTGATAGCTGAACAGCACGTTGAGCCGGACCGAGAAGAGCACCAGCAGCAGCAGCACACCGAGCCCTAGCCACGCCTTGACGCTGGTCGGTCCGACGAAGTAGCCGCGCGTGATCCGCCAGAATTGGCGGCCCCACGGGGTCAGATACCTGGCGGCGACCAGCGCGGCCAGCAGACAGATGGCACCGATCACCCACGCGATGGCGAGCCACCGCAGTGAATCCTGAAATGCCGACGACCAATCGATGGACGGTTTGAACAGCTTTGAGTCCAATTTCGGCGTCTCCTTCTGCGGTCGGCACTTCCCCGCAAGCTACCCGAGCGATTCTCGATAGGCTGCGCAGATGAGCATCGACGCTCCATCCAGCCAGACCGTACATGCCGGCCGGCTCGTCGCGCGGCGCCTGCGGGCCAGCGGCGTCGACACCGTCTTCACGCTGTCCGGCGGCCACCTGTTCTCCATCTACGACGGGTGCCGCGACGAGGGTATCCGGCTGATCGACACCCGTCACGAGCAGACGGCGACCTTCGCCGCCGAGGGGTGGTCGAAGGTGACGCGGACGCCGGGCGTGGCCGCGCTGACGGCGGGGCCGGGCATCACCAACGGGATGAGCGCGATGGCGGCCGCGCAGCAGAACCAGTCGCCGCTGGTGGTGCTGGGCGGACGGGCGCCGGCGCAGCGCTGGGGCATGGGCTCGCTGCAGGAGATCGACCACGTGCCGTTCGTGGCGCCGCTGGCCCGCTTCGCCGCCACCGCACAGTCGGCCGACGACGCCGGCCGGCTCGTCGACGACGCGCTGCGCGCGGCGGTCGGTGCTCCGTCGGGGGTGGGGTTCGTCGACTTCCCGATGGACCACGCGTTCTCCATGTCCGAGGATGACGGCCGGCCGGGCGCCCTCGTCGACCTGCCGCCGGGTCCGGCACCCGACGGCCAGGCGTTGAGCCGCGCCGCCGCGCTGCTGTCCGCGGCGCAGCGGCCGGTGATCATGGCGGGCACCAACGTCTGGTGGGGGCGCGGGGAAGCGGCGCTGCTGCGCCTGGCCGAGGAACTCCAGATCCCGGTGCTGATGAACGGGATGGCCCGCGGTGCCATTCCCGCCGATCATCCGTTGGCGTTCTCCCGGGTTCGCGGAAAAGCGTTGGGGGAGGCCGACGTTGCGCTGATCGTCGGGGTCCCGATGGATTTTCGGCTCGGCTTCGGCGCGGTGTTCGGGGAGCAGACCCAACTCATCGTGGCGGACCGGGTCGAGCCGGAACGCCGCCATCCGCGGCCGGTGCAGGCTGAGCTCTACGGCGACCTGTTGACGATCCTCGCGGCCCTGGCCCCCGCCACGGGGACCGACCACCGGGACTGGATCGGGGAACTGCGCACCGCCGAGACCGCCTCGCGCGCCAAGGAGAAGGCCGAGCTGGCCGAAGACCGCAGCCCCCTGCACCCCATGCGGGTGTACGCGGAGCTCACACCCATGCTGGATCGGGACGCGATCATCGTCATCGACGCCGGTGATTTCGGGTCCTACGCCGGGCGGGTGATCGACAGCTATCAACCGGGCTGCTGGCTGGACAGCGGCCCCTTCGGCTGCCTGGGGTCGGGCCCCGGCTACGCGCTGGCCGCCAAGCTCGCCCACCCGGACCGTCAGGTGGTGCTGTTGCAGGGCGACGGCGCGTTCGGCTTCAGTGGCATGGAATGGGACACCTTGGTCCGGCACGACGTGCCGGTCGTCTCCGTGATCGGCAACAACGGCATCTGGGGGCTCGAACACCACCCGATGAAGGCTCTCTATGGCTACTCGGTGGTGGCCGAGCTGCGTCCGGGGACCCGCTACGACGAGGTGGCGCGCGCGCTGGGCGGCCACGGCGAGCTGGTCGCCGCGCCCGGCGACCTGCGGCCCGCGCTGGAACGCGCCTTCGCCAGCGGGCTGCCCGCTGTCGTCAATGTGCTCACCGACCCCGACGTCGCCTATCCACGCCGCTCGAACCTCGCGTGAGCCCGCCCGCAGCCGCTCGCGCCCGGGGGCGGGTCACGTACCGTTGACCTGTGCCTAAGACGACCCGCGCTCAACCCGGCCGGCTGAGCAGCCGCTTTTGGAAGCTGCTCGGCGCCAGCACCGAAAAGGACCGCAACCGCTCCCTCAGCCAGGTCACCGCCTCGTCGGAGTACGACGACGAGGCGTCCAAGCTGACCGACGAGCAGCTGCGCAAGGCGGCCGGGCTGCTCAACCTCGAGGACCTGGCGGATTCCGAGGACATCCCGCAGTTCCTCGCCATCGCGCGCGAGGCGGGCGAGCGGGCCAGCGGGTTGCGGCCGTTCGATGTGCAGCTGCTGGGCGCGCTGCGCATGCTGGCCGGCGACGTCATCGAGATGGCGACCGGTGAGGGCAAGACGCTCGCGGGCGCGATCGCCGCGGCCGGATACGCCCTGGCCGGGCGGCACGTGCACGTCGTGACCATCAACGACTACCTGGCCCGTCGCGACGCGGAGTGGATGGGCCCCGTCATCGAGGCCATGGGTCTGACGGTCGGCTGGATCACCGCCGAGTCCACCAGCGAGGAACGCCGGGCCGCGTACGGCTGCGACGTCACCTACGCCTCGGTCAACGAGATCGGGTTCGACGTGCTGCGCGATCAGCTGGTCACCGACGTCGCCGACCTGGTATCGCCGAATCCGGATGTGGCGCTGATCGACGAGGCCGACTCGGTGCTGGTCGACGAGGCGCTGGTCCCGCTGGTGCTGGCCGGAACCACGCACCGCGAGACCCCGCGGCTGGAGATCATCGAGCTGGCCGGCCAGCTCGAGGCCGGCACCGATTACGACACCGACGCCGACAGCCGCAACGTGCACCTGACCGAGGTGGGTGCGCGCAAGGTCGAAAAGGCGCTCGGCGACATCGACCTCTACTCCGAGGAACACGTCGTCACCACCCTGACCGAGATTAACGTCGCGCTGCACGCGCACGTGCTTTTGCAGCGCGACGTGCACTACATCGTCCGCGACGACGCGGTGCACCTGATCAACGCCGCGCGCGGGCGAATCGCGCAGCTGCAGCGCTGGCCGGACGGCCTGCAGGCCGCGGTCGAGGCCAAGGAGGGCATCGAGACCACCGAGACGGGCGAGGTGCTGGACACCATCACGGTGCAGGCGCTGATCAACCGCTACGCGACGGTGTGCGGCATGACCGGCACCGCGCTGGCCGCCGGCGAGCAGCTGCGCCAGTTCTACAAGCTCGGCGTATCGCCAATTCCGCCGAATGAGCCCAACATTCGCGAGGACGAGTCCGACCGGGTGTACATCACCGCCGCCGCCAAGAACGACGCGATCGTCGCGCACATCGCCGAGGTGAACGAGACCGGGCAGCCGGTGCTGGTGGGCACCCGCGACGTGGCCGAATCCGAGGACCTGCACGAGCGGCTGCTGCGCCGCGGCGTGCCCGCGGTCGTGCTGAACGCCAAGAACGACGCCGAGGAAGCCCAGGTGATCGCCGAGGCGGGCAAGTTCGGCGTGGTCACCGTCTCGACGCAGATGGCCGGGCGCGGGACCGACATCCGCCTCGGCGGCTCGGACGAAGCCGACCACGACCGGGTCGCCGAGCTGGGCGGGCTGCACGTCGTCGGGACCGGGCGGCACCACACCCAGCGCCTGGACAACCAGCTGCGCGGGCGCGCCGGCCGTCAGGGCGACCCGGGGTCGTCCGTCTTCTTCTCCAGCTGGGAGGACGATGTCGTCGCCGCCAACCTCGACCACAACAAGCTGCCAATGGACACCGACGAGGACGGCAGGATCGTCAGCCCGAAGGCGGCGGGCCTGCTCGACCACGCGCAGCGCGTGGCCGAGGGCCGGATGCTGGACGTGCACGCGAACACCTGGCGCTACAACCAGTTGATCGCCCAGCAGCGGGCCATCATCGTCGATCGGCGTAATACGTTGCTGCGCAACCCAACCGCGCGCGAGGAGCTCGCCGAGCTGGCGCCCAAGCGCTACGAGGAGCTGGCCGAGACCGAAGGAATCTCCGAAGAGCGCCTGGAGACGATCTGCCGGCAGATCATGCTCTACCACCTCGACCGCGGCTGGGCCGACCACCTGGCATATCTGGCCGACATCCGCGAGAGCATCCACCTGCGCGCGCTGGGCCGGCAGAACCCGCTGGACGAGTTCCACCGGTTGGCGGTCGACGCGTTCGCGTCGCTGGCCGCGGACGCGATCGAGGCCGCCCAGCAGACATTCGAGACCGCGAACGTGCTCGACGAGGAGCCCGGACTAGACCTGTCCAAGCTGGCGCGGCCGACCTCGACGTGGACGTACATGGTCAACGACAACCCGCTGTCGGACGACACGCTGTCCACCCTGAGCCTGCCCGGGGTCTTCCGCTAACCGCGCGTGCGTGGCCAGCCGCGCTCTCGCGGTTGGGCTAATGTCACGGCACATGGAGCCGGTGCTTCCGCCCAACCGGGTGCTGACGGTGCCCAACGTGCTCAGCGCTGTGCGCCTGGCGCTGATCCCGGTGTTCGTCTACGCCCTGCTGGTCGCGCACGCCAACGGGTGGGCCGTCGCGATCCTGATGTTCAGCGGCGCCTCGGACTGGGCCGACGGCAAGATCGCCCGGCTACTGAACCAGTCCTCCCGGCTCGGTGTGCTGCTCGACCCCGCGGTGGACCGCCTCTACATGGTGGCGGTGCCGATCGTGCTGGCGTTCAGCGGAATCGTGCCGTGGTGGTTCGTCGTCGTCCTGCTCGCGCGCGACGGCCTGTTGGCGGCCACGCTGCCGCTGCTGTGGAGCCGCGGGCTGTCGGCGTTGCCGGTGACCTACATCGGCAAGGCCGCGACGTTCGCGCTGATGTCCGGCTTTCCGCTGGTGCTGCTGGGCACCTGGGACGCGCTGTGGAGCCGCGTCATCGGCGCCTGCGGGTGGGCGTTTTTGATCTGGGGCATGTATGCCTACCTGTGGGCGTTCGTGCAATATGCGGTGCAGATGATTCTGGTGCTGCGACGCATGCCCAAGGTCGACCGCGCTTCTCGTCCGTCGGCCGCGGCGAAGGTGGCTGACCATGGCTGACGTCGACCGCCTGCTCGGCGGCTATGACCCCAACGCCGGTCACGGCGCGCATGTGGCGTCGCGGCCCAAACACATCCCGGTGCCGTCGCTGCTGCGCGCGCTGCTGTCCGAGCACCTCGACCCCGGCTATGCCGCCGCGGCGGCCAAACGCGGGTCCGCCGACGCGCCGCGCGACGGACGTCAGCGCGTGTTCGGTTGGCTCTGGCAGGCGGTGGCGGCGCTGCTGATCGCGACGGTCTTCGCCGCCGCGGTCGCCCAGGCTCGCTCGGTGGCGCCCGGTATGCGGTCCGAGCAGGAGCTCCTGCTGGGCAATGTGCGCTCGACGGAGGGCTCCGCGGCCAAGCTGAACCAGCGCCGCAGCGAGCTGGCGAGGCGCGTCGACGACGTGCAGCGGCACGCCCTGGCCGAGGACGCCGAGGGGCAGCGGCTGCTGAAACGTCTTGACGCGCTCAGCCTGGCGGCGGCCAGCACGGCGATCATCGGGCCCGGGCTGAAGGTCACCGTGACCGATCCCGGTGCCAGCCCGAACCTTTCCGACGTATCCAAGCAGCGGGTCAGCGGCAGCCGGCAGATCATTCTGGACCGCGATCTGCAGCTGCTGGTCAACTCGTTGTGGGCGAGCGGCGCCGAGGCGGTTTCCGTCGGCGGCGTGCGGATCGGGCCGAACGTCACCATCCGGCAGGCCGGCGGCGCGATCCTGGTCGACAACAACCCGACCAGCAGTCCGTACGCGGTCCTGGCGATCGGGCCGCCGCGCGCGATGCGCGATGTCTTCGACAACAGCCCGGGCATGCAGCGACTGAGGCTGCTGCAGATCTCCTACGGCGTCGTGGTTACCGTGGACGTCGCCGACGGACTGACGCTTCCCGCCGGATCGACGCGAGATGTCAAATTTGCCAAGCAGATTGGGCCACAGTGAGAGAAGTCCTGAACCGACAGATTCCCCTGTGTGAGACGCGGACGGGAAACCAAGCATGATCGGTATCGCAGCCCTGGCGATCGGCATCGTGCTCGGCCTGGTTTTTCATCCCGCGGTGCCCGAAGTCGTCCAGCCCTATCTGCCGATCGCCGTCGTCGCGGCGCTGGACGCGGTGTTCGGCGGGTTACGGGCATACCTGGAGCGGATTTTCGATCCGAAGGTCTTCGTTGTCTCCTTCGTGTTCAACGTCTTCGTGGCCGCCCTGATCGTCTACGTGGGCGACCAGTTGGGCGTGGGTACGCAGTTGTCCACGGCCATCATCGTCGTGCTGGGCATCCGCATCTTCGGCAATGCCGCCGCGCTGCGCCGCCGGCTGTTCGGGGCGTGAGGCGCGCCGGCGACGATGCAGAGCGAAGCGATGAGGAGGAGCGGCGCCGTGAGCCACGTGAGGTCAACGTGAGCCAGGATCCGGAAGATCGCAACGCTGACGGACGCGCCGCCGGCGGCCAAAGTGGCGACGGGCCAACCGGGGCCGGTCGCCCCGGTGCGACGCCGGAACAGGGCGCGCCGCGCGGCCGTCACGAACTGGCCGCGAAAAGCCCCCGTCCGGAGATCGGCCCGCTGCACCGCACCGGGCTGTCCGGCATGGTGCGCGGCGGCCGGTCCCGGATGGTGTTCGGGACGCTGGCCGCCATGCTGTGCCTGCTGCTGGGGCTGGCGATCGTCACCCAGGTCCGCCAGACCGAATCGGGTGACGCGCTGGAGACGGCCCGCCCCGCAGACCTTTTGGTGCTGCTGGATTCGTTGCGGCAGCGCGAGGGCACGCTCAACACCGAGGTGAACGAGCTACAGAACACGCTGAATTCGTTGCAGGCGTCCGGCAACAACGACCAGGCCGCCATCCAGTCGGCGCAGTCCAGGCTGGCGGCGCTGTCCATTCTGGTCGGCGCGGTCGGCGCCACCGGCCCCGGCGTCACCATCACGATCGAGGACCCCGGACCCGGGGTTTCGCCCGAGGCGATGCTCGACGTGATCAACGAGTTGCGCGCCGCCGGCGCCGAGGCCATCGAGGTCAACGACGCACACCAATCGGTGCGGGTGGGTGTCGATACCTGGGTGGTGGGTACGCCTGGGTCGCTGATCATCGACTCCAAAACCCTGTCGCCGTCGTATTCGATTCTGGCGATTGGCGATCCGCCCACCCTGGCCGCGGCGATGAACATTCCCGGCGGCGCGCAGGACGCCGTCAAGCGCGTCGGTGCGCGAATGTCCGTGCAGCAGGCCGACCGAGTGGACGTCACCACCTTGCGGCAACCAAAACCGCACCAATACGCTCAGCCCGTCAAGTGAGCACCATCCGAACAGAACAGGATCACCCGTGAGCGATATCCCGCCCGATCTGCGCTACACCGCCGAACACGAATGGGTTCGTCGAAGTGGGGATGACACCGTGCGCGTGGGCATCACCGATTTTGCGCAGTCGGCGTTGGGCGATGTCGTTTTCGTTCAGCTGCCCGACGTGGGCACCGAACTGACCGCGGGTGAATCCTTCGGCGAGGTCGAATCGACAAAATCGGTGTCGGACCTCTACGCCCCGGTGTCGGGCACTGTGTCCGCCGTCAACGGCGATCTGGACGGCAGTCCGCAACTGGTGAACTCCGACCCGTACGGGGGCGGTTGGTTGCTGGATGTGCAGGTATCCGACGCAGGCGAATTGGAGTCGGCCATTTCTTCGCTGCTCGACGCGGAGGCCTACCGCGGAACGCTCACCGAATGACGATTGCTAATGTCCCTGCAGCCCCGCGCGGCCAGCGCGCGGTGCAGCCAGGGTGCGGGGAAATCGAGGTTTCGGATCGTCAGGTGGTGGGCGCATTGCAAGCCGGTGCGCGGTACCGTCGACACATCGACCTTTGAAGTCTCTCGAAGATCGCTGAAAGACACGTGAAAAACTCTTGAACGTACGAAACGGCAGTAAACGGCATACCGGGCAAGCAAACCTGGTGCACAAGCCGGCCGAGCGGCCCGGACAGACAACGCCACAGCAGCCAGTGAGGAGCAGCGCGTGACGGACATGGACAACGACCAGAATTCGGACGAAGTCACGGTGGAGACGACTTCGGTCTTCCGTGCCGACTTCCTCAACGAGCTGGACGCTCCCGCACAGGCGGGTACCGAGAGCGCGGTATCCGGAGTCGAAGGACTCCCGGCCGGCTCGGCGTTGCTGGTCGTCAAGCGTGGACCGAACGCGGGCTCGCGGTTTTTGCTGGACCAGCCCACCACGTCCGCCGGTCGGCACCCCGACAGCGACATTTTCCTCGACGACGTGACCGTCAGCCGCCGGCACGCCGAATTCAGGTTGGAAAACAACGAATTCAGCGTGGTCGACGTTGGTAGTCTCAACGGCACCTACGTCAATCGTGAGCCCGTGGATTCCGCGGTGCTTGCCAACGGTGACGAGGTGCAGATCGGCAAGTTCCGCTTGGTGTTTCTGACCGGACCCAAGCAGGGTGAGGATGGAGGATCTTCAGGCTAGTGAGCGCACCCGATAGCTCGGCACTGGCCGGGATGTCGATTGGGGCGGTCCTGGAACTGCTGAGGCCGGACTTCCCCGATGTCACCATCTCCAAGATCCGCTTCTTGGAGGCCGAGGGGCTGGTGACGCCGCAGCGGGCCGCGTCGGGGTATCGAAGGTTCACCGCCTATGACTGCGCGCGGTTGCGGTTCATCCTTACCGCGCAACGTGATCACTACCTGCCGCTTAAGGTCATCAGGGCGCAACTGGACGCCCAGCCCGACGGTGAACTGCCGCCCGTCAAGGGTCCGTATTCCGTGCCGCGCCTGGTGTCCGTGGCGGGCGCCGGAGAAGGCGCCGGGGCGGACGCGGGCTCTGACACCTCGGCGGTGGCCCCCAGTCACGTCCGGCTCAGCCGCGAAGAGCTGCTCAACCGCGCGGGCGTGGGCGACGACCTGCTGATCGCGCTCCTCAAGGCCGGGGTCATCACCACCGGGCCCGCAGGTTTTTTCGACGAGCACGCCGTCGTCATCCTGCAGTGCGCGCGGGCGCTGTCGGATTACGGTGTCGAGCCGCGGCATCTGCGCGCCTTCCGCTCGGCCGCTGATCGCCAGTCGGACCTGATCGCCCAAATCGCCGGGCCGGTAGTCAAAGCCGGCAAGGCCGGTGCCCGCGATCGCGCAGACGATTTGGCGCGCGAGGTCGCGGCGCTCGCTATCACGTTGCACACGTCGTTGATCAAATCCGCCGTTCGCGACGTTCTGGATCGCTGAGGACTAGACTTCGGTCGACAGCTTGGTTTTCGGCAGCAGGGCGGATTTTTGACCTCGCCGTCCACTGGCGGTTACCAATCCAACCGGCGCCACTAATGCGGAGGGCAGACACAAATGGGTGAAGTTCGTGTTGTCGGCATTCGCGTAGAGCAGCCGCAGAACCAGCCGGTGCTGTTACTGCGCGAAACCAACGGTGACCGTTACCTTCCGATCTGGATCGGTCAGTCGGAGGCCGCCGCCATCGCTCTCGAGCAGCAAGGCGTTGAGCCCCCGCGCCCGTTGACGCACGATCTGATCAGGGATGTCATTGCCGCGCTTGGGCATTCGCTGAAAGAGGTCCGGATCGTTGATCTGCAAGAGGGCACTTTCTACGCTGACCTGGTGTTCGACCGCAACATCACCGTGTCGGCGCGGCCCTCGGACTCGGTGGCGATCGCGCTGCGGGTCGGCGTTCCGATCTATGTCGAGGAAGGCGTGCTCGCCCAGGCCGGCCTGCTGATCCCCGACGAGAGCGACGAGGAAGGTGGCACCGCCGTCCGGGAGGACGAGGTGGAGAAGTTCAAAGAATTTCTCGACAGCGTGTCCCCGGACGATTTCAAGGCCACCTGACGCGCCCACCAGCGGTTGGGGCCGCGGGCCCGGCTCGTTTAGCCTGGCCGGAGACATCACGGATGCATCTCAAAGCACACCGCGATGTCGACACGCTGTCGGATAGCCCGCGCACTTGGCCACGCGGCAGCCATACTTTGATCGCGACTACAGGCGCGGCGGCTATCAGCGTAAGCTCTACAAGCACTCGGGCCTGAGCAAACGTGGCTGCGATGCAGCCATAGACGCAGCTAACGACGAGAGCGCGATCGCGGAGAGGAACCACCGTGAGCGAGCAGCCACGCCAAGAGCAGCTCAACCTAGCCGACAGCGGTAACCCGGCGGCCAGTGACCGTCCCGTCACCGTAGCCAGCGCACCCGTGCAGCCCGGACTTTTCCCGGACGACTCCGTGCCCGACGAACTGGTCGGATACCGCGGTCCGAGCGCCTGCCAGATCGCCGGCATCACGTACCGGCAGCTGGACTACTGGGCACGCACCTCGCTGGTGGTCCCGTCGATCCGCAGCGCGGCCGGCTCCGGCAGCCAGCGGCTGTACTCGTTCAAGGACATCCTCGTCCTCAAGATCGTCAAGCGGTTGCTGGACACCGGCATCTCGTTGCACAACATCCGCGTCGCGGTCGATCACCTGCGTCAGCGCGGTGTCCAGGATCTGGCCAACATCACCCTGTTCTCCGACGGCACCACCGTTTACGAGTGCACGTCGGCCGAAGAGGTCGTCGACCTGCTGCAGGGCGGGCAGGGCGTCTTCGGCATCGCCGTGTCGGGCGCCATGCGCGAGCTGACCGGCGTCATCGCGGACTTCCCCGGCGAGCGGGCCGACGGCGGCGAGTCGATCGCCGAGCCCGAGGACGAGCTGGCGTCCCGGCGCAAGCACCGCGACCGCAAGATCGGCTGAGCGGCGCGCCCGCGCCGGCTCCGAGCGGCCGAGTAAACTGGGCTGCGCATCGCATTCGAGCGGGAGAGTTCCGTGGCTGCCAGCCACGGGCGCCGAAGGAGCAACACCTCTCCGTCAACCTCTCAGGCACCCGGACCGCGCGAAATCATGATGCCTCTGGAAAGCGGCGAGGACCCCCGTGGTCTGCGCCCGCCGATGGGGAAAGGCGCTCGGGCAGCACCGGGCACCGAATCTCTCAGGCGCCCGGCGAACGGGTGAAGACAGAGGGAGAGGGCCGTTAGTCCTCTGCCTCGATATGTCTCTGCCCGCCTACTCAGGAGTTTCCAGTGTCCGATCAACACACTTTCGCGGCTCGGCACATCGGCCCGGACGGCCAGGCCGTCGCGGCCATGCTCGCCGTCATCGGCGTCGACTCGCTCGACGAACTGGCCGCCAAGGCGCTTCCGGCCGGTATCCTGGACCGGCTGACCGACGGTGGCGCCGCGCCCGGTCTCGACCGGCTGCCGCCGGCCGCCACCGAGACCGAGGCGCTTTCCGAGCTGCGGGCGTTGGCCGAGGCCAACACGGTGGCCGTGTCGATGATCGGGCAGGGCTACTACGACACGCTCACGCCGCCGGTGTTGCTGCGCAACATCCTGGAGAACCCCGCCTGGTACACGGCCTACACGCCGTACCAGCCCGAGATCAGCCAGGGCCGCCTCGAGGCACTGCTGAATTTCCAGACGATGGTCGCCGACCTGACCGGCCTCGAGGTCGCCAACGCCTCGATGCTCGACGAGGGCACCGCGGCGGCCGAGGCCATGACGTTGATGCACCGCGCGGCGCGCGGGAAGGCCAACCGCCTGGCGGTGGACGCCGACGTCTTCGCGCAGACCGCGGCCATCCTGGCCACCCGGGCCAAGCCGCTGGGCATCGAGATCGTCACCGCCGACCTGCGCGGTGGTCTTCCGGACGGCGATTTCTTCGGCGTCATCGCCCAGCTGCCCGGGGCCAGTGGCCGGGTCACCGACTGGACGGGCCTGGTGGAGCAGGCGCACGACCGGGGCGCGCTGATCGCCGTGGGCGCCGACCTGCTCGCCATGACGCTGATCACGCCGCCCGGTGAGATCGGCGCCGACGTCGCCTTCGGCAGCACTCAAAGGTTCGGTGTGCCAATGGGATTCGGTGGGCCGCACGCCGGCTACCTGGCGGTGCACGCCAACCACGCGCGTCAGCTGCCGGGCCGGCTGGTGGGCGTGTCGCTGGACGCCGACGGGTCACCGGCCTACCGGCTGGCGTTGCAGACGCGCGAGCAGCACATCCGCCGCGACAAGGCGACCAGCAACATCTGCACCGCGCAGGTGCTGCTGGCCGTGATGGCCGCGATGTACGCCAGCTACCACGGCGCCGAGGGCCTGACCGCGATCGCGCGCCGGGTGCACGGTCACGCCGAGGCGATCGCCGCCGCCCTCGGCGATGCGTTGGTGCACGACACGTACTTCGACACCGTGCTGGCCCGCGTGCCCGGACGCGCCGCCGAGGTGATCGCCGCGGCCAAGGCCCACGGCATCAACCTCTGGCGGGTCGACGACGACCACGTGTCGGTGGCCTGCGACGAGGTCACCACCGACGAGCACGTCGCCGCCGTGCTCGAGGCCTTCGGCGTGCAAGCCGCCCAGCCGATGTGCGCCGGCCTCGCAACCCGCACCTCGGAGTTCTTGACCCACCCCGCGTTCACCCAGTACCGCACCGAGACCGCGATGATGCGCTACCTGCGCACGCTGGCCGACAAAGATATTGCCTTGGATCGCAGCATGATTCCGCTGGGCTCCTGCACCATGAAGCTCAACGCCGCCGCGGAGATGGAACCGATCACCTGGCCGGAGTTCGCCCGCCAGCACCCGTTCGCGCCCGCGTCCGACACCCCCGGGCTGCGCGGCCTGATCGCCGACCTGGAGACCTGGCTGGTGCAGATCACCGGCTACGACGCCGTCTCGCTGCAACCCAACGCCGGTTCGCAGGGCGAGTACGCCGGCCTGCTGGCCATTCACGACTACCACGCCAGCCGCGGGGAACCGCACCGCGACATCTGCCTCATCCCGTCCAGCGCGCACGGCACCAACGCGGCGTCGGCGGCGCTGGCCGGGATGCGGGTGGTCGTGGTGGCCTGTCACACCAACGGCGACGTGGACCTCGACGACCTTCGCGTCAAGGTCGGCGAGCACAGCGACCGGCTGTCGACGCTGATGATCACGTATCCGTCCACGCACGGCGTCTATGAGCACGACATCGCCGAGATCTGCGCGGCCGTGCACGACGCCGGCGGCCAGGTGTACGTCGACGGCGCCAACCTCAACGCGCTGGTCGGTCTGGCGCGGCCGGGCAAGTTCGGCGGCGACGTCAGCCACCTGAACCTGCATAAGACGTTCTGCATCCCGCACGGCGGCGGCGGACCGGGCGTCGGGCCGGTGGCCGTGCGCTCGCACCTGGCGCCGTTCCTGCCTGGCCACCCGCACGCCCCCGAGCTGCCCCAGGGGCACCCGGTGTCCGCGGCGCCCTACGGGTCGGCCTCAATCCTGCCGATCAGCTGGGCCTACATCAGGATGATGGGCGCCGACGGCCTGCGTGCGGCATCGCTGACCGCGATCGCGTCGGCCAACTACATCGCCCGGCGCCTCGACGAGTACTTCCCGGTGCTCTACACCGGCGAGAACGGCATGGTCGCCCACGAGTGCATCCTGGATCTGCGCGGCATCACCAAATCCACCGGTGTCACCGTCGACGACGTGGCAAAGCGGTTGGCCGACTACGGTTTTCACGCGCCGACCATGAGCTTCCCGGTGGCCGGCACGCTGATGGTGGAACCCACCGAGAGCGAGACCCTGACCGAAGTCGACGCCTTCTGCGACGCCATGATCGCCATCCGCCGCGAGATCGACCGGGTGGGCGCGGGGGAGTGGACCGTCGACGACAACCCGTTGCGCGGCGCACCGCACACGGCCGAATGCCTGGTCGTCAGCGACTGGGATCACCCGTACACGCGGGAGCAGGCCGCCTATCCGCTGGGCAAGGAGTTCCGGCCCAAGGTGTGGCCGCCGGTGCGGCGCATCGATGGCGCCTACGGCGACCGCAATCTGGTCTGCTCGTGCCCGCCGGTGGAGGCCTTCGCCTGACGGTCGCGCGTCGAGTTTCAGCCGGGCGCCGGCGCCGGGGCCTGCACCACCAGCGGCACCAGGTAGCGGCGGGCGAAGTCGCGGGCCTGATTCAGGTTGTAGATCGGGATGACCGATTTCGGCGTCTTGACCAGCGAGATGATCAGCCGTCCGATCATTTCGCCGACCACCTCGGCGTCGAGATCGGCGGCCAGTTCGCCGCGTTCCTGCCATCGACGAAGCCAGGTGGCGATGTAGCCGCGGGTCATGGCGATCAGGTTCTCATCGGTGAGGTAGGCGGAAAGTTCACCGGCGGCGGGTGATTCGCGGATGCTGCGGGTGAGCAGCTTGGGCGCGGAGGCCTCGTGGACGAAGGCCGCGAAGACTTCCGCGATCCCCTCCTCCGGTGTCGCCGCCCGGCCCGCGACCTCGGAGACCAGCGTGCTCAGCCGCAGCGATTCGTCCATGATGGTGAGCCGCACCAGGTTTCGCTTGTGCCGGAACCGGCGGTAGACCGTGGCGACACCGACACCGGCGGTGTCGGCGATGTCCTGCATGGTGGTGTTGGAGAATCCGCGTTCGGTGAAGCAGGTGCGGGCCGCGGTGACGATGGTCCGGGCCGTCGGGTCGAGGGTGGCCAGACCGTCGGGCATCAGGCCCAGCACCATCGCGGGGTCTACCATCTGGCCTCCAGCCGATCGGGATATCGCGTCGTTTCTGCGCGGTATCAGCGTATTCGCCCGCGGGTGCGGTCAATGCCTGCGGGTGCGCCGCAGCGTCGACCTCTGGCGCGGGTCAGGCGCGGCCCGGCGCGGCGAACGAGTCGAGCAGCACCGAGCGGTAGCGGTCGCGCAGCCGCTCGTACTGGTACCGGTTGTAGGCCAGGGGCTCCAGCGTGAGCCGGCGCGGCAACCATCGCCAGCCCAGCTGCAAGGCGGCAACGTAGACGGCGAACTCGAGCTGCTCGCGCGTGCCCCACCGCACGCCGAGCAGCCCGCGCATGGTGGGATGGGCGACCGCGGCCGAGCAGACGACCACCGGCCGGGACGCCAGCGTCGTCATCACCGGCCATACCAGCCGCAGCAGTGGCCGGATCCGCCGGGGCAGCAACAACTTCGGGATCGGCGGCGCGACGAAGCTGCGGTTGGCGAATTGCAGAAAGTCGTTGTCGGACAGATCTTTTGCGGCGACCGCGTTGTAGTACTCGAGCATGTCGTGCAGGGTCGCCGGCAGTTTCGCCTGCTTGCTGGGCAATTCCAGGAATTGCAGCTCCGCCCGCAGCGTCTGGTAGACGACCTCCTTCTCGGCGGCGGTGAGCCGACGACCGCACACCCGCAGATACGCCTGATACAGGAGGTTAAGCCCGCTCACAGCCACCCAGATCCACACCTCGGGATCCAATGCGCTGTATCGGGTGTCGCTGAACGAGTCCTTGCCGGTGCCCCGCACATCGCGGTGCAATCGTTTGAGGTCGGCCCGCGACGTCCGCACGTCGGAGCTGTCGCCGAAGGTGGCCAGGGCGGTGAACGCGGCGCTGCGGATGCCGCGGTCGGTGAAGTTGTCGGCGAACCGTCCGCTGCGGTCCACCGCCGCGGCGATCTCCCGGTGCGCCACCTGGTCGAGGGCCAGCCGACCGAATGCCGCCGCCAAGGGCGAGCCCGCGAACCACCGGACGTCGTCCGCCAATTCACGTTGCGTCGCATCAGGTTTGAACGTGGCGCCGGGTCCGCTGCCCCCCAGGAAACTCGCCGACGTCGTCATGCAGCTCCTCCTTTGCTAGGCGAGAGTTCGGGTCACACCACGGTCGCCCCGGTGATGCGGCGCAACCGCATGTCCCACACCACCGCATGAACGCCCAGCCGCATCAAGAACCGCGGCGTGAACAGGTCCAGCACCCCGAGAACGCGCTGCCAGCGGTCGAACCGGCGTTGCTGCGCGTCCGACCAGCCGAACCCGAGCTTGTCCCGCAGTTGCGCGGGCAGATAGCCCAGGGTCATGAACAGGTTCCAGCTGCCGAACAGCGCCGGGATGGGGGCGGGCAGGAAGTTCAGGCGCGCGATGCCGATCAGATAGACGCGCATCCGTTCGTCGAAGTCGAGCCGGTCGAGCTGCTGCTGCCAGTAGCGGTCGGCGGCCGCCCGATCGGCGGGCCACATGTCGGGCGGCACCTGCAGTGTGGTGGCGAACACCGATGCGGCCCGGTGAATCGTTTCGCGGTCGTGGCGGGATCGACCGCCCCGCAGCCTGCGGGTGTCCTCGAAGACCGCGGCCATGCAGGACGCCACCCAGAGCTGTAACGCGGGGTCGAACGCGTTGTAGCGCACCGGGCTGTGCGGACCGGACCGCACCGGGACGTGCGCGGCGTTGACCGCTTCCCGATACACCCTGCGATCGCTGGCATTTCCGGCGATGGCCACCGCAATGTAGGTGAACGTGGTGCGGGCCCGTTTGAAGGGGTGCTTGTGCAGGTTGCCGCTGTCGACCGTGCTCTCCATCACGCCGTAGGCCACGCCCGCATTCGCCAGCTGCATCACCACGTTCGCCGCACCATAGGCCGGGGTCAGCCAGGGCGACATCTCCTCGGCCAGAAACGACGTGTTGGCCGAATCGGTGTCCGCCCGCTGGGCCCGCCGATCCGGCGGGGCGGCCGGGAGCTCGGGATCGGTGGGTAGGGGATGGGCCACGTCGCCGCCTTCCTGGATCGACCTCGAACGAATTCGGGCGCGTCCGCGGAGCCTCGCGCCTGATAGAAACTCAGCCGAATTCTATCGTCGAGTGTGGCACAGTCCGTCATCATTTGACAGAGACGGCGAGAGATTCGGTCGGGATCGGCAAGGCGGCCATGCCTTTCGCCGCGTCCGACCTGCAGATTTCGCGAGCGCCGGGCGCGTGGCGGAGCCGCCATCGCCGGTAAGCCGAACCGATCCGTCTATCACCGAACGCGCCGGGCGCCACGCGGCACGGCCGCGGCGACTCGCGCCGTCAGCTCAGAAAGGCGTTGACCGCCGACGCGAGATCGGGGGACGCCGACGTCGCGAGATTCTGATAGCCACCGCCGCTGAGCTGGGCGACCGCTTCCCAGGTCGTCCGGTCCGGGTCGGCGCCGAAGTCGATGACATTCACCGCAATGGGTTTGGCCGGATCGGCGCTCTTGCGGATGAAATCCTGTAGCCCCGGCCCATCCAGCGTCTGGTCGGTGTGCGGTCCCGAGGTGATCAGCAGGATCGAATTCGTCTGTCCCGCATGGTAGTTGGCCTGCATTTCCTGGTAGAGCATCCGCAGCGTGGTGAAGGACACCGCGCCGCCGCCCGACGAGTACTGCTTGTCCAGCGCGGCGGCCAGCGCAGCCGAACGCGGCTGGCCGTTGACGGCGTCGGACAGCGGGCCGCTCGCCACCTCGGAGCGGCCCTCGTGGCCGTCGAACGTCCACAGCCCCACCACCGCCGTGCCGGGCAGCGCCTTGATCTTGTCCTGCAACACCCCGACCACGTTGGCCAGCCGGGACTTCCCGCCCTCCTGGCCGGGCATCGACTGGTCGAGCATGACGGTCGTGGCCTGTCCGCTCGACGGGCTCGCCATCGCCTCGGCGAGGGTGGCCCGTATCGGCTCGTCGCCCACCGACAGCGCGGCCGGCAGCGCCGGGAAGTCGGTGACCGGACTGCTGGGCGGTTTGACCCCGTTGACGCGGAAGCCGGCCTTCGCCAGCTTGGCCAGCTGATCGGACTTGTGCATGAAACGCGAGAACTCGCTGGCCGCCGAGGCCTGTTCCCGGCTGAGCCAGGAACCACTGAGCAGCACGGTGGGGTAGTCGGCCACCGCGGCAGAGCCGGGTGGCAGCCAGAACCCCAAGGCGCCCTTGGCGTCTGGCAAGGATTGGCCACGCTGGAACAGCTGCTGCTCGGTGGTGATGACAGCGTGCACGGGCGCGGTGGTGGGGTCGCCGGGCTTCAGCAGCGCGTTCATCGCCTCGTTGAGCGAGTTGTCGGCCAGCTTGGGTTGTGCGCTCAGCAGGCTGCGCACCGCGCCGGTGCCCTGCGTCACCGGGGCGCCGGGCGGTACCGACGCGGCCGCCACCGCCTCTCCGGCCAGAAACGATGCGTCCCCGTTGCCGTTCATCGGCAACGCCAGCCGCAGCGACCCCCACGCGGGTAAGTTCAACCCGGCCAACGCATTCGGGTTGGTTTGCAGCCCGGGCAGCGCCGCCCAGTTCTGGTTGGACAGGGCCGGGGCGAGTTGGGGGCGGATGGCCAGCACCACCGGCGAGGTCACCAGCGAATGGCTCTCGGTGACCGTCTTCTGGGCCGTCGCCCCGGCCAGCCGGGCGGCCGAGATCGAGCTACCCGGAATCCACAGCGCCGGCTGGCCGCCCAGGTCCGCGGGCCACTTGCCGATGAAGCCGTTCAGCACGGCGTCGGAGTTGGCCGGCTTGACGCTCACCACCATGCAGTGGTCGCCGATCGGCCCGGCGGATTTGTTGTAGCTTTCCGCTGATTGCTGGACGGAATCGGCGATCGACGGGTCTGCGACGACGGCCACCGTCTCCTGGCCGCCCGAGCAGCGGCCCGCCGCCGTGTGCGATCGCTTGGACAGCGCGTCACCGAAGAAGCTCCACAGGATCACCGATCCCACCACGACGACGACCGCGACCAGGGCCACGATCACGCCGATGCTGACGCCGCGGCGGCCGCCCTCGCTGCGATGACCGCCCAGCCGATCGGCGAGCCCGCGATGCCCACCCCGGAAGAGCGACGGCGAGGCCGGCGGCTCCGGGCTCGACGTGGCAGCGGACCGCGACGGAAACTCCGGGTAGTCGTCGGCGGCGCTGTCTACGTAGGAATCCTCGGCCGCGTAGAGATCGTCGTCCGCAGCGAAGCCCCCGTCGTCTGGATGGCGACGCTCGTCGGCGTAGTAACCCTCGTCCGAGTAGTCACCCGGGACCGAGTAGTCACCCGCGACCGAATAGTCACCCGCGACCGAATAGTCATCGTCGTCCGAGTAGAGGTCGGCGTCCTCGTCGTCGCCGACGTCCCGGTAACGGTGTCCCGCCTCGTCACCGCGGGACGGCTCGTCGACGACGTCGTGGCGAGGTGGCTCGTCGAGGAAGTCGTCAGGGTCGGGCGCACTGTGCCTACCCATAGCAGTGCCCGCGGCCTTTCCGTCGATCCATTAGCTCGGCGCCGATTTTAGTCATCGCCGGCACTATTACACGTTCGAACCCGATTTGAGCGCAGGCTCAATTCGACTGCGCGGCGTGTGCCTTGGCCTCACGCCGACGGCGGTGCAGGATCGGCTCGGTGTAACCGTTGGGTTGCTGCGTTCCGGTCAGGATCAGATCCTGTGCGGCGAGGAAGGCCAGGCTGTCGTCGAAGTTCGGCGCCATCGGCAAGTACGCCGCGTCCTTGGCGTTCTGCTCGTCGACCAGCGGGGCCATCCGCTCCAGGCTGGCCCGCACATCCTCCTCGGTGATCACGCCGTGGCGCAGCCAGTTGGCCAGCAGCTGGCTCGAAATCCGCAGCGTGGCACGGTCTTCCATCAGCGCCACGTCGTGAATGTCGGGCACCTTCGAGCAGCCGACGCCCTGCGCGACCCAGCGCACCACGTAGCCCAGGATGGACTGGCAATTGTTGTCGACCTCTTCGCGGATCTCCTCGGGAGCCCAGGCCAGCTCCTTGGCCAGCGGGATGGTCAGCAACTCCTCGATCTTGGTGCGCTTCTGGCCGGCCAGTTCCTCCTGCACGGCGCCCACGTCGACGTAGTGGTAGTGCATCGCGTGCAGGGTGGCCGCGGTCGGCGAGGGCACCCACGCGGTGGTCGCGCCCGCCTTCGGCTGGCCGATCTTCTGCTCGACCATGTCGGCCATCAGCTCGGTCATCGCCCACATGCCCTTGCCGATCTGGGCCTTGCCCTTGAAGCCGGCCGCCAGGCCGATGTCGACGTTGGCGTCCTCGTAGGCTTTGATCCAGGTGCTGTTCTTCATCGCGCCCTTGCGGATCATCGGCCCGGCCTCCATCGAGGTGTGGATCTCGTCGCCGGTGCGGTCCAGGAAGCCGGTGTTGATGAACACGACCCGGTCGGCCGCGGCCTTGATGCATGCCTTGAGGTTGACGGTGGTGCGTCGCTCCTCGTCCATGATGCCGACCTTCAGGGTGCCCTGCGGCAGGCCCAGGACGTCCTCGACGCGGCTGAACAGCTCGCAGGTGTAGGCGACCTCCTCGGGCCCGTGCATCTTGGGCTTGACGATGTAGATGGACCCGGTGCGGCTGTTGGCCAGCGGGCCGTTCGCGTCACCGGTCTTGAGCCCGTGGATCGCGGTCAGGCCGGTGAACAGGGCGTCCATGATGCCCTCGAACACCTCTATTTCTTCGTCGCCTTCGCTCCTGACGATCGCGTCGTTGGTCATCAGGTGACCGACGTTGCGGACGAACAGCAGGCTGCGGCCGGGCAGGACCAGTTCGCCCTCGCCGTCGGGTGTGCTGTAGGTGCGGTCCTCGTTGAGCACCCGGGTGAAGCTCTTGCCGTCCTTGGAGACCTCTTCGGACAGGTCGCCCTTGTTCAGCCCGAGCCAGTTGCGGTAGCCGAGCACCTTGTCGTCGGCGTCGACGGCGGCCACCGAGTCCTCGAAGTCCATGATCGTGGTGATCGCCGATTCCAGGACGACGTCCTTGATGCCCGCGGAGTCGGTCTTGCCGATCGGCGATTCGGGGTCGATCAGGATCTCGATGTGCAGGCCGTGGTTGACCAGCAACACCGACCAGTTGGGGGAGCCGAGCTCGCCGGTGTAGCCGGCGAACTTCTCCGGGTCGGCCAGGCCGACGGAGCCGTCGGCGGTCGCGACCTCGAGCCGGCCGTCATCGACGGACAGGCCCGTCGCGTCGGCCCACGACCCGGATTCCAGGGGCACCGCCTCGTCGAGGAACTTGCGCGCGTAGGCGATCACCTTGTCGCCGCGGACCTTGTTGTAGCTCGTCCCCTTCTCGGCGCCGTCGTCTTCGGGGATGACGTCGGTGCCGTACAGGGCGTCGTAGAGCGAGCCCCACCGGGCGTTGGCGGCGTTCAGCGCGAACCGCGCGTTGAGCACCGGCACCACCAGCTGCGGGCCGGCGGTCGTGGTGATCTCGTCGTCCACACCGGAGGTGGTGATGGTGAAGTCCGCGGGTTCGGGTTGCAGGTAACCGATTTCGGTGAGGAACTGGCGGTACTCGTCGACGTCGAGCGGGGCGATGACACGGCTCCGGTGCCACTTGTCGATCTGGGCCTGCAGCTCGTCGCGGCGGCGCAGCAAGTCCTGGTTCTTGGGGGTGAGGTCGGTGACCACCTTGTCGACGCCCGCCCAGAAGCTGTCCGGGTCGATGTCGGTGCCGGGCAACGCCTCGTTGTTCACGAAGTCGTAGAGCACTCGGGCGACGCGCAAGTTCCCCGCCGACACGCGATCAGTCATGATTCTCCTCCGTCATGGGCCGCACCGGACCGTCGTCGGGCCGGATTGGCAATGTCACAAGCCTACCGAGCGCAGCCTGGTAAGCGTTATTCGCCCGACTCGCCACAGCAGGTCAGGCCGCGCTGACGGCTCCAAGAACAACGCTGCGGCGAGCACCCGGAAGTGGTTCCAGCAACGCATGTTCCGCGCGCCGACGATGCTGCGCCTTCCAGCACTTTCTTAACTGGTAGCCGTGAAGATCATACGGGCTGGGCGAAGTCATTCCGGCCAGGCCGGTGTGACTACGCGTCGCGCATGGTGCCGACGAGGTCTTCAACCAGGTCTTCCATGGCCACCATGGCCACCACCGCTCCGACTTCGTCGGTCACCAGCGCCAGGTGGCTGTTGCTGCGGCGCATCCGGGACAGGGCGTCGGCCAGCGGCAGCGATTGGGACAGCCGCGGCAGCGGGCGCACCTTCGCCAGATCGATCACGGTCTGCGGATCGTCGCCGAGCGTCAACACGTCCTTGATGTGCAGGTATCCGAGGAAGGCGCCGCCGGCACTGGCCACCGGGAACCGCGAGTAACCCGTCTGGGCCAGGGCCTGCTCGACCGCCCCGACCGTGGGGCCCGAGCCCGCCGCGGCGACCGGCACCGCATGCACGCCGGAGAGGGGGACGGCCACGTCACCGACCACGCGGTGACGAATTTGCAGCGCCCGGGTGAGCCGGCTGCGTTCCTCGGGGTCCAGCAAGCCCTCGGACTCCGATTCGGCGATCATCTCGCTGAGCTCGACGGGGGAGACTGTGATCTCCAGCTCGTCCTTGGGTTCGACGCCGAACGCGCGCACCACCAGGTTGGCGCACTTGTTGTAGAACACGATGAACGGCCGCGCGGCCCGCACGTAGGCCAGATACGGCGGGACGAGCAGCATCGCGGTGCGTTCCGGGCCGGCCAGCGCGATGTTCTTCGGCACCATCTCGCCCAGCAGCACGTGCAGCGTCACCACGATGGCCAGCGCGATCGCGAACGACAACGTGTGCAGCAGCGCCGGGTGGATTCCGGTGAGCCCCAGTGCCGTTCGCAGCAAATTCGACACCGCCGACTCGCCGATCCGCCCGAGCAGCAGAGACGCGGCCGTGACGCCCAACTGGGCACCGGCCAGCATGGACGGCAGCTGCTCTCCGGCGCGGATCACCGTGACCGCGGCGGCCTTGCCTTGTTCGGCCAGCGCCTCGAGGCGGTCGCGCCGCGCCGAGATCAGCGAGAACTCCGCCCCGACGAAGAACGCGTTCACCCCGATCAACAGGCAGGCCAGCAGCAGGCCCATCGTGTCGCTCATCGCCGCACCCCGGCCGCGGGGAGGTCACCGTGACTGCTCAGTTCGATCAGCTCGAGCAGGTCGATCCGGCGGCCATCCATCCGGATCACCGTCGCCTGCCAGCGTGTCCCCGTGTCCAGCAGGCCGTCGGAGTCCAGCGCGGGCAGCTTGACCGTGTCGCCGGCCACCGGGATGTGACCGATCTCGCGCAGCACCAGCCCGCCGATGGTCTCGTAGGGGCCTTCGGGCGCCCGAAAGCCGGTGGCGGCGGCCACCTCGTCGATGCGCAGCAGGCCCGAGACCCGCCAGCCGGAGCCGGCGGGCACGACGTCCGGGGTCGCGTCGTCGTGCTCGTCGCGGACATCGCCGACGATTTCCTCGATCAGGTCCTCGACGGTCACCATGCCCGCGGTGCCGCCGTACTCATCGACGACCAGCGCGGTCTGCAGGTTGTTGGCCCGGATCTCGGCCATCACCGCGTCGCCGTCCAGGGTCGAGGGCACCTTCGGAACGGGTTGGGCCACGGTGATCAGTCGCGTGCGGGCGCGTTCGGTGCGCGGGATGGCGAACACCTGCTTGACGTGCACGATGCCGACCGTCTCGTCGAGGTCGCCGTCGACGATCGGGAAGCGGGAGAATCCGGACTCGGCCGCCGCGGTCACCAGGTCGGCGACCGTGTCGTCGGTCTGCAGCGCCACGATCTTGGACCGGGGCGTCATCAGCTCCTCGGCGCTCAGGGCGCCGAACTGCAACGAGCGCCGCACCAGCGCCGCCGTCGCGGCGTCGAGGGCGCCGCTGCGCGCCGACGAACGCACCAGCGACAGCAGCTCCTGCGGGGACCGGGCCGAGCGCAGCTCTTCGGCCGGCTCGACGCCGAGCCGGCGCACGATCCAGTTGGCCGCCCCGTTGGTCAGCCGGATCGCGGGGGTGAGCAGCAGCGAGAACAACAGCTGGGCGCCGACGACGGCGCGGGCCGCCGACAGCGGACGCGCGACCGCCAGGTACTTGGGCACGAGCTCGCCGAACACCATCGACACCGACGTCACGATCACCAGCACCAGGAAGGCCATGATCGCGTCGCCGACCTTGTCGGGGATGCCGATCGCGTCCAGCCAGGGGTGCGGCAAGTCCTGCACCATCGGATCGGTCAGGTAACCGGCGGCCAGCGTGGTGATCGAGATGCCCAACTGGGCGCCTGAGAGCTGAAACGACAGCCGGTGGTGCGCGTGACGGATCCAGCGGTCGCGGCGTCCGCCGCCACGCGCGTTGGCCTCGACCGCGCTGCGGTCCAGGGTGGTCAGCGAGAACTCGGCGGCGACGAAGACGGCGTTGCCGAAGATGAGCACCGCGATCGCCACAACGCTGATCACGGTGACGGTGACGTTCATGAACAACGCCGCCGGCCGGGCGAGGGGACGGGCTTGATGAGCGGTGGCGGCGCGGAAGGAGGCTCCGCATCGAGCGTTTCGGCTGACGGCCCGTGCGCCCGCAAGCCGATGGCTGGCACGGGTGCCTGCGGCACGTCGATCCTTTCGCTGCCTGGTGGCTGAGCGGTCGCGGTTGCGTCCGTCTTTGCTGTCATATGCTAGCCCGGGCCGCGGCCGCACGGCGCCGCCGAACCCCGGCGACGCGGTGGCTGGTGGGATTCGACCGCCGCCCCGGGCCAACTAAAGTATGGCTACCCTTACTCAGGTACGCTCTGCGCACTATGCCCGACGCTCAGACGCCGTCCATCCAGGTCCTCCCGCGCGAACGCTTCGACATTCCCGACAAGGTGGCGCGCATTCCCCGCCCACCGGTTCCCACCCTCGACCCACCGTTCGACTTGCGGGTGGCGCGGCTCGAGGACGCGGACATGGTGACCGAGTGGATGAACCGCCCGCACCTCGCGCAGGCGTGGGAGTACGACTGGCCTGCGCCGCGGTGGCGCCAGCACCTCGGCGCCCAGCTGGACGGGACGTACTCGCTGCCGCTGCTCGGCAGCATGCGAGGCATACCGCGTGCCTACCTCGAACTCTATTGGGGCGCAAAGGATCTGATATCCCGCTATTACGATGCCGAGCCCTACGACCTGGGGCTGCACGCCGCCATCGCCGACCTGAACCTGGTGAACCGCGGCCTGGGCCCGATGCTGTTGCCCCGGATCGTGGCCAGCGTCTTCTCGACGGAGCCGCGGTGCCGGCGGATCATGTTCGACCCCGATCACCGCAACACCACCGCGCGCCGGTTGTGCGAATACGCCGGCTGCAAGTTCCTCGGCGAATACGACACGGCGAACCGGCGCATGGCGCTCTACGCGCTCGAGGCGCCGACCACGGATTCGTAGCCGCTGTAATCGGGCGCCATCCCGGCGGCCACCAACTCCCACAGCACCTCGTCGGTGCCGCCGCCGATGCGGGCCAGCTTCATGTCGCGCCACCATGACCCCAGCGGCGTCTCGTCGACGAGGTACCCCGACCCGCCGAAGATATGCATGCACTCCGAGATCACTTCCTCGCCGAGGCGGGCCGCGGTCACCTTGATGCCCGCGGCCGCCCGCAGGTCTAGCCGGCCCTGGGCCGCAATGCCGTTCAGCCCGTGTCGCAGCAGATCGACCCGCGCCTGCAGATCCGCCATGCGCAGCCGCAGCGCCTGGTGCTCGAACAGCGTGTGGCCGAATTGCCGACGAGTCATCATGCGGGCGAGCGTGATTCCGATCGCCCGCTGGCACGACGCGGCGATCTGCCCGGCGATCGACGTCCGTTCATGCGCTAGGCCCCAGCTGATCGCGGCGAGCCCGGTGCCGGCGCGTGCGACCAGGGCGTCGGCGGGCACCCAGGTATCGATGTGCACGGCGGCGGTGTCCAGCGGACCGGCGCCGACCTTGGTGTAGGGCCGCTGCACGCTGACCTGGGCGGTCGGCACCGCGATCAGCGCGACGTTGCCGTGTTGACTGGTCGGGTCCTGGTCGACGCTGCGCGCCACCACCATGATGTGATCGGCGATGGGGGACAGCGACACGAACTTTTTGATCCCGCGCACAGCGAAACCGCCGTCGCGAGAAGATATCTCGGTGCGAGCGATCTGCAGGTCCGAGCCGCCCGACTCTTCGGAGGCCCCGATGCACAGCACGGCCTGGCCGCGGATCGCCCGCTCGCAGATGTCCTTGAGGTAATCCGACTTGCCGAATCGGCGCAGCACGCAGATGGCCGAGTCGTGCAGGCTGACCCCGACCCCGATGCCGGCCGACGACAGCCGGCCCAGCGCGAGCGCCAGCTCGACCAGCTTGGCCACGTCGGGCAGCTGCCCGGTACCCCACTTCTCGCTGAACACGCCGCGGGCGCCCAGGTGCTCGATCAGCTCACGCGGAAAGCGTTGCTGCGCTTCGGCTTCGGCTGTCCACGCCAGGACTTGGTCGTCGAACGCGCCGCCGAGCAGCGCCCGGTAGTCATCGAGGGTGGTGTCGGATGTCTCGGCCGTCACCGCTGTTGTCGTCACTTAGTCCATCGCCTCCAAGGAACGCCGGACTTCCAGCCGGCGGAGTTTGCCCGACGACGTTCGGGGCGGCGACCCGGCGCCATCGCGTCCGTCAGCGCCGCGGCCAGTTCACTCATCGCGAGGTTTGGCGGCGATCGCGTCCTGCAGGTCGCCGACCGTGTCGCAGTTCAACAGCTCCTCTTCGGACAGGGAGACGCCCAGCCGCTCTTCGATCGCCACCATGCCCACGGCGAAGGCCACCGAGTCGAGCCCGACGTCGTCGACGAGGCGCGCATCGGGCGTCACGCGGGACGGGTCGACGTTGAGCTCGTCGCGCAGGATGCTCAGCAGCTCGGCGTCGACCGGGGAAGGGGAAGTCGAAGATGCGGGTGAGGAGGAGGTCATGGCGCAGAACGTTAGCAGCCAAACTTAGGCAAGGCTAGCCTTACCCCGGTGTGTCACCAACCTTGCGGCAGCGGATGCCCCTCGGCGAAGCCGGCGGTCGATTGCACGCCGACCACGGCCCGGTCGTACAGCTGCGCCAGGTTGGCCGCGCCGACGTACGTGCAGGTGCTGCGCACGCCCGAGGTGATGTGATCGAGCAGGTCCTCGACGCCGCCGCGGGCCGGATCCAGCCCCATCCGGGATGTCGAAATGCCTTCCTCGAACAGCGCCTTGCGGGCCCGATCGAACGGGGTGTCCGCCCCGCTGCGCGCCACCACGGCGCGTTTGGAGGCCATGCCGTAGCTCTCCTTATAGGGCTGGTCGTCGCGGTCGCGCATCAGGTCGCCGGGCGACTCGTACGTGCCGGCGAACCACGACCCGATCATCACGTTGGACGCGCCGGCGGCCAGCGCCAGCGCCACGTCGCGGGGATGGCGGATGCCGCCGTCCGCCCACACATGTCCGCCTGATTCCCTTGCTGCCGAGGCGCATTCGACGACGGCGGAGAATTGCGGGCGGCCGACGCCGGTCATCATCCGGGTGGTGCACATCGCGCCCGGTCCGACGCCGACCTTGACGATGTTCGCCCCGGCGTCCAGCAGGTCACGGGTGCCTTCCGCCGAGACGACGTTGCCCGCCGCCAGCGGCACACCCAGCTGCAGCCCCGCGACCGTCCGGATCGCCTCGATCGTCTTGACCTGATGCCCGTGCGCCGTGTCGATGACCAGCAGGTCGACGCCGGCCTCGACCAGCGACCGCGCCTTGGCGCCGACGTCCCCGTTGATGCCGACGGCCGCGCCGATCCGCAGCCGGCCGCGCGCGTCGACGGCCGGGGTGTACAGGCCCGCGCGGATGGCGCCGGTGCGGGTCAGCACGCCGGCCAGCGTGCCGTCGGCGTTCGTCACGACCGCGACACCGATGGCCGACTGCTCGAGCAGGTCGAACACCTTGCGCGGCTCGGTGCCCACCGGGGCCGTGACGAAGTCGGTCATCGCGACGTCGCGCACGCGGGTGAAGCGATCCACGCCCAGGCACGACGATTCGCTCACCAGGCCCAGTGGGCGGCCCTCGAAGGCGACCACCGCGACACCGTGCGCACGTTTGTGGATCAGCGCCGTCGCGTCGGACACCGAGTCGTCGGGGCCGAGCACCACCGGGGTGTCGAGCACCAGGTCGCGACTCTTGACGAACTCGACCGTCTGCTGCACCGCGGTGATCGGCAGATCTTGCGGCAAGATGACGAGTCCGCCACGCCGCGCGACGGTTTCGGCCATCCGCCGGCCCGCCACCGCGGTCATGTTGGCGACGACGACCGGGATCGTGGTGCCCGAGCCGTCACCGGTGGACAGGTCGACGTCAAAGCGCGACGCGACCTCCGACCGGTTCGGCATCACGAACACGTCGTTGTACGTCAGGTCGTATGCGGGCCGGTGCCCGTCGAGAAACCTCACCGCCGTCGCCCCACCAACTCAAGCCCCCTTCAGCCCCTCTGTTGTCGCCCGGCTACGCAGGCACCTCGGAGCGGTCGCCGCTCCACAGTGTGTGGAAGCGCTTGTCCGGGTCGTCATCGATGCGCCCGTAGGTGTGTGCGCCGAAGAAGTCCCGCAAGCCCTGCGTGAGTGCCGCCGGCAGTCGCTCGGTGCGCAGCGCGTCGTAGTAGGACAGCGCGGAGGCGAAGCCGGGGATCGGGATGCCGAGCTCGGTGGCCTTCACCACGACCCGGCGCCAGCCTTCGATGGATTCCTCGATGGCGCTGCGGAAGTAGGGGGCGACGATCAGGGTCGGCAGGTCGGGATTCTCGTCGAACGCCTCCTTGATCCGGTTGAGGAACTTCGCCCGGATGATGCAGCCGCCCCGCCAGATGGTGGCCATGTCGCCGGGCGTGATGCCCCAGTCGTACTCGGCGCTGCCGGCCTGGATCTGGTTGAAGCCCTGCGCGTAGGCGATGATCTTCGACGCGTACAGCGCCTTGCTCACGTCGTCGATGAACTGCGTTGCGTCGCTTGGCTTCTCACCCAGCCAGCCGGAGGCCAGGCCGGTGGTGGCCTTGCGCTGGGCGACCGAGCCGGACAGCGCGCGGGCGAACACGGCCTCGGCGATGCCGGTCACCGGCACACCGAGATCGAGCGCCGACTTCACGGTCCAGCGCCCCGTGCCCTTCTGCTCGGCCTCGTCGAGGATGAGGTCGACCAGCGGCTTGCCGGTCTTGGCGTCGGTCTGGCGCAGCACCTGCGCGGTGATCTCGATCAGGAAGCTGTCCAGGTCGCCCTTGTTCCACTCGGCGAACACGTCGGCGATCTCGGGAGCGGTCTTGCCCAGGCCGTCGCGCAAGAGCTGGTAGGCCTCGCCGATCAGCTGCATGTCGGAGTACTCGATGCCGTTGTGCACCATCTTGACGAAGTGACCGGCGCCGTCGGGACCGATGTGGGTGCAGCACGGCACGCCGTCGACGTGCGCGGAGATCTCCTCGAGCAGCGGGCCCAGCGACTTGTACGACTCGGCCGGGCCGCCGGGCATGATCGACGGGCCGTTGAGCGCACCCTCCTCACCGCCGGAGATGCCGGCGCCGACGAAGTGCAGGCCGCGTTCGCGGATCGCCTTCTCGCGGCGGATGGTGTCGGTGTAGAGCGCGTTGCCGCCGTCGATGATGATGTCGCCTTCTTCCATGGCGTCGGCGAGCTCGTTGATGACGGCATCGGTGGGCTCGCCCGCCTTGACCATGATGATCACCCGTCGCGGCTTCTCCAGCGCGTCCAGAAACTCCTCGATCGTCTCGGAGCGGACGAAGTCGCCGTCGCCGCCGTGCTCGTTGAGCAGCGCATCGGTCTTGGCGATCGAGCGGTTGTGCAGCGCGACGGTGTAGCCGTGCCGGGCGAAGTTGCGGGCGAGGTTGGAACCCATCACGGCCAGGCCCGTGACGCCGATCTGTGCGGTGCCGGTCTTGGAACAGGAGTGGGCATCCGACGAACTCATGTTTTCGCCTCTCAATGTGGAGAACTTTTCGGCAAAAGCTTTCGGTGACACTGTGGCACAGCGAACAATCGCGCGCCCGGGGTGATCGGCCCTCGGCTGCGTCAGAGGTTGAACAAGCGTTCCAGCTCGGTGAGCCACGGAACGGCCAGCGCGATGGTGGGCACCACGAACACCGCGGCCGCGGCCAGGTATGCGGCAGCCGAAAGCAGCGGGCTGTTGCCGCGCCCGCCCAGCCGGCGCACCCGGACCACCGTGCTGGGGCCGCCGGCCGCGAGCGCGCCCGACGGGGCACGCCCCGATGCGCACGCGACCAGCGCCCGGGCCAGGGGAGCGCGACCCGCGGCGCGGACCGCCGCATCGTCGGCGAGCAGCTCGACCAGGAGCTGGACCGCGCCGAGCGCGTTGGCGCTGCGGACCAGCCGCGGGAAGGCCGCGTGGACGGCGGTGAAGGCCTCCAGCACCAGGTCGTGCCGCGCCCGCAGGTGGGCGCGCTCGTGGGTGAGGATCGCCTCGACCTCGGGGTCGGCCAGTGTGCTCAGCGTTCCCTCGCTGACCACCACCCGGCTGCGCACGCCGGGCAGGCAGTAGGCGAGCGGTTGCGGGACGTCCAGCACACGGAGATCGCGCGTGCGGGCGCAGGGCTGGGACAGCGCGGCGCCGTGGCCGACTCCGACCAGGTCGACCACCATGCGGTGGTGGGCCCGTCGTTTCCGGTTGGCGATCGCCACCCGCACCACCGCGACCATCAACCGCGCGCCGACCAGCACGGTCAGGGCGAAGACGCTGATGTAGACCGTCCACAGCGGCCAGCCCAGGCGGTCGGCGGCGCCGACGATGCTGGTCGTGGGGCGCCCATCGCGGCCGGGCACCAGGACCCGGGTGGCGATCGCGATGCCGGCGCTGAACGCCGACAGCACCGCGGCCAGCGCGACGGCTTGCCAGAGCACCATGGCGGCGCGAGGAGCGCGCAGCGGCCAGCGCGCGCGTGCCAACATCGCCGGCGCCGGGCCGGTCAGTAGCACCGCGAGAATGGTGAAAGCCAGCGCGGACACACAGTTAGTGTCCCTCAGCCCTCCGGTGCAGCGCCAGCAGATGGCGAGTTATTGCGTTGATTGGCTTCCAGTTCGGCGAGTGCGCGCCGTAGCGCCTCCGCCTCGTCGGCGCCGACGCGTTCGACGAAGTGCACCAGCGCGGCCTGACGGCCACCGGAATCCTCGGCCTGGGCCAGCGCGTCCACCATGAGTCCGGCGACAAGTTCATCGCGACCGTGCACCGGTGCGTACCGGTGGGCGCGGTCGTCGCGGATCTGAGAGACCAGGTTCTTCTTGGCCAGCCGTTGCAGCACGGTCATGATCGTGGTGTAGGCCAGGTCGCGCTGTGCTGACAACGCCTCATGGACCTGGCGAACCGTCTGAGGCTCGGGCGTGGACCACAGATGGTCCATGACGGCCCGTTCCAGATCCCCCAGCCGTGTCAGTTTGGCCATAGTTCGTTCATCTCCTGAGCGTCGGATCAAGCGTACTCCGGCTTACTACCGACGGTCGTACGAAAGGCTGACAAATCACTGTGCCGGCCACCGCACGCCCCGCCGCGAACAAGAAAAACAATACCCCTTGCAAAGTTAGGGCAGCCTTGCCTATGCTAACCGAGTCGAGCGATAACGGACCGAGTGAGAGTCCTGAGGGCTGCAGAGACCCCCGGTCTACTCGATCGGCGAGCCCCGTGCCTTCGAGGCACGGGGCTCAGCCGTTTTTTGGGCCAGAATCCGCCCCGACGGCGCGCGGAGGCCATGGTGTAGACACATGGACGTGCCAGAGCCGCAGAAAACGATCCTCCCGCCGGACTTCGCCGCACCCTTCGACCGCGAGATCGGGCTGCAATTCACCGAACTCAGCCCGGACGGTGCCCGGGCTCAGCTGGAGGTCACGCCCAAACTGCTGCAGCCGATGGGTTTGGTTCACGGTGGCGTTTACTGCTCGATGATCGAGAGCATGGCCAGCGTGGCCGCCTACACGTGGCTGGCCACCCGCGGCGGCGGAAACGTGGTGGGCGTCAACAACAACACCGACTTTCTGCGTTCCATCGGCTCGGGCATGGTGTACGGCCGCGTCGAGCCGATCCACCGCGGCCGTAGCCAGCAGTTGTGGTTGGTCACCATCACCGACAGCGACGACCGCGTGGTCGCCCGCGGTCAGGTGCGGCTGCAGAATCTCGAGATCCGCGAGGGCTGATCCAGGCTCGACCGGCCCGCGATAAAACGCGTTGTCCGGCAACCCCATTGGAGGTTGCCAGCGGCGATCGGCTAGCTGGCCCGCCTGGCCGCCGGCCGCTTGGTCTCCGCGGCGACCACCGCCAACTGTTCGAGCCGCGTCCGCGCGAACGCCTGCTGCTCGGTGATGGTCAGCTGGCCGCGACGGGTGCTGAGGAACGTCACCGTCCAGGACAGCAACGTGCTGATCTTGGTCTTGAACCCGACCAGGTAGACCAGGTGCAGCACCAGCCAGGCGAACCAGGCGAACAGGCCGCTGAATTCGAGGGGGCCGATCTTGGCCACCGCGGAGAACCGCGACACCGTCGCCATGGAGCCCTTGTCGAAGTACTGGAACGGCTCCCGGTCGGCCGGGTTGGCACCGCCGAGTTCGGCTTTGATGGCGCTCGCGACGTACTTGGCGCCCTGAATCGCCCCCTGCGCCACGCCTGGCACGCCTTCCACGGCGGCCAGGTCGCCGATGACGAACACGTTCGGGTGGCCGGGGACCGACAGGTCGGGCAGCACCTTGACCCGGCCCGCCCGGTCCAGTTCGACCGACGACTGCTCGGCGAGGTCGCGGCCCAGCGGGCTGGCTGACACGCCGGCGGACCACACCTTGCAGGCCGACTCGATGCGCCGGACGGTGCCGTCGGAATCCTTGACGGTGATGCCGTTGCGGTCCACGTCGGTGACCATCGCGCCCAGCTGAATCTCCACGCCCATCTTCTCCAGCCGGGCCGCGGCGCGCTGACCCAGCTTGTCGCCGAACGGCGGCAGCACGGCGGGCGCGGCATCGAGCAGGATCACCCGCGCCTTCGTCGAGTCGATGTGCCGGAACGAGCCCCTCAACGTGTCCTTCGCCAATTCTGCTATCTGCCCGGCCATTTCGACGCCGGTGGGGCCGGCCCCGATCACGGTGAACGTCAGCAGCTTGGCTCGCCGCTCCGGATCGCGAGACCGCTCGGCCTGTTCGAACGCGCTGAGGATGCGCCCCCGCACCTCGAGGGCGTCGTCGATCGACTTCATGCCGGGCGCGAACTCGGCGAAATGGTCGTTGCCGAAATACGACTGGCCGGCGCCGGCGGCGATGATCAGGCTGTCGTAGGGGGTGTCGTAGGTGTGCCCGAGCAGGTCGGACACCACGAACTTGCCCTCCAAATCGATGTGGGTGACGTCGCCGAGCAGCACCTGAACGTTGCGCTGCCTGCGCAGTACGACCCGGGTGGGCGGCGCGATATCGCCTTCGGACACAATGCCCGTCGCCACTTGGTACAGCAGCGGCTGGAAGAGGTGGTGGGTCGTCCGGGCGATCAGTTTGATGTCGACGTTGGCGTGCTTGAGTTTCTTCGCCGCGTTCAGTCCACCGAACCCGGAGCCGATGATGACGACCTGGTGACGGCGCTCCGGTCCAGCTGTGGTACCTGGCTGGGGGCTCATGTTTCCGCTGCTCCTGACGGGGGGCTTCTGGACGCGCGACTGCAATTAACCACCACGCTAGTCAGGCGAATACCCGCAAACCTAGCTGGCAACATGTGTAATCAAACACATCGTCAGTATCACTGCTGGTCGTCGAACGTGATACTCGTCATGTCCAACCGACCGGTCCGCAAAGGCGCCGAAATCCCTACAGCCCCACGAGCGGACGCAGCGCCGCGCCGGCCGCCTCGATGACGCCGGGCGTGTAGAAGGGCAGGTTGATGATCACGCCGTCGATGCCCGCGTCGATCACCTTGGTCTTGATCTGATCGGCGACCGAATCCGGGGTGCCGACCACCATGCGTTGCGTCATCTCGGCGGGAATCTGGTCGAGGCTCGCGTTGTCGTCGATCAGCACCGTGGTCAGCGTGCTGGTTTCCAGGGTGGCCGGATCGCGGCCCACCTCTTCGCAGGCGCGGCGCACCGCGTCCAATTTGCGCGGCAGCTCGTCGAAACCCGCGATCACGTTGAGGTGGTCGAAATGCCGTGCGGCGAGCGGGATCGTCTTCTTCTCGCCGCTGCCGCCGATCATCAGCGGAATGTGGTCCCGGAAGCGGGGATTGGCGAATGCCTCATCGGCTCGGTACCACTTGCCCGAGAAGGTGGCCCGCTCGCCCTTGATCATCGGCAGGATGATCTGCAGGGCCTCGTCGAGCCGGTTGAACCGGTCGGTGAAGGTGCCGAATTCGAAGCCCAGCTGATCGTGCTCGAGCTGGAACCATCCGGTCCCGATCCCCAGGATCGCCCGGCCCTGGCTCACCACGTCGAGCGTGGTGATGGTCTTCGCGAGCAGGGATGGGTTGCGGTACGAGTTGCCCGTGACCAAGGTGCCCAGCTGCACCCGCTCGGTGGCGGTGGCCAGCGCCCCCAGGGCGGTGTAAGCCTCCAGCATCGGCTGATCCGGCGATCCCAGCATCGGCAGTTGGTAGAAGTGGTCCATCACGAAAACCGAGTCGAATCCGGCGGATTCGGCCTCGCGGGCCTGGGCAATGACGGTGGGGAAGAGTTGCTCAACCCCGGTGCCGTAGGAGAAGTTGGGAATCTGCAGACCGAGTCGAATAGCCACGAGAATTACCGTAGCGATCGGCCCCGCCCGGGAGAAGGGTGCGCGCTACGCCTCAGGCGAAACGAGCCAGCGCGCCGTGACTCACGTGCAGCGTCTGGCCGGTGATGTGCCGCGCCGCCGACGTGGTCAGGAACAGCGCCAACCGGGCGGCCTCCGTGGCCACCGGCGCCGGTGTGCGGGACAGCCCGTCGTAGCCGGCCTCGGCGCTGCGCCCGCTCGCCACCACGTTGACCGTGATTCCGCGGGTGCCGAAAATGCCCGCCTGCCCGGCGGTCCAGTTGGACAGGGCGGCCTTGATGGCGGCGTCGGCGCTGCCCGCCGGCGGGTTCTCCGGCACCAGACTGATGATGGAGCCGCCCGAGCGCAGGTGATCACCCACGGCCTGCACGGTCAACACCGCCGAAAGCACCGTCGCGTCAAGGGCATTGCGCCAGGCGTTCGCCGTGTCTGCGATGGAGTAGGTGCGCGGGTCGCCGGCATCCCAGGTGGGCGCCGGCACGTTCACGATGGTGTCCAGATGATGCGGGAACAGGGGACGGGCCTCTTCGAGGCTGGCCGGATCGGTCGTGTCGCAGACGATCGCCTCGACCTCGAGCTCCTTGGCGGCGATCTCCAGATCGCTCCTGCGTGCGCCCACGAGGGTCACTTTGTGGCCGTCATCGCGGAAGCTCTCGGCCACCGTGCGCCCCAGGTCCGTGTCTCCGCCGGTAACCAGCACCTCCACTGCCATGACCTCCTCGTGTTCACGCGCGTTATGGCATCAATTCCCACATATGTTACTGGACAGTAGCTAGTCGGCGAAACTTTCGCCGGCGCGACGCGCGGATCAGTTGCGTAACTATTCGGCCGCCACTTTCTTGCGGCGATTCAACCGCCGAGCGGACCGCATCGTCGGCGGGCTAGGTGTAACTCTTTGACAGGTTGTGAACGGCGTGGTGAGCGGAAGTAGGTGAGGACCTCCGGTATCGGTGTGGTT
>NZ_BAAGDE010000059.1:0-40684 GCF_054660795.1 Mycobacterium sp. MUNTM1 | reverse complement strand
CCACCGCCGACACCGGCGGGACCGCCGGTGGCCGCGATGCAAGGCCTCGGCTACATGGTAGGAGGCCAGGCCGCGGACGCTCGGCGGGCCGCGAGCACCGTCGCCCGCGCAAGGAGGGCGGCAGTGGCGGGCGCCGCCGAGGCCGAGGCGGTAGCGCTGCCGGAGGAGGAGGATACGAAGAGGCGTCGGCAACGGGTCAAGGCCACACAACCAGGCCGTGGGTACGAATACATGGATCTGGAGTCCGGGCCGTCGACAGCCTCCGACCGGGCCGCGCCGGCGATGGGATTCGCCGGCACCATAGCTACGAAGGCCACAACCGGGCCGTCGGGGTTGAGCGCGCTGGCCGTCAACGGGCTCGACGACAGGCCGCGCATGCCTTTGCTGCCCAAAACCTGGGACTCCGATTCGCCGGCATCGAAACCATAAGGAGTACCAGCTTTTTGGCTTGCAGCGGTTTCGCCGGTCCCGGCCCGCAGAACCGCGTCACGCGATCGGCAGGCGCGAAAACCCAGAAGCGGTAACCTAACCCGCATGCAGAGTTCCTCGGTCGTCTCCCTGTTGCGGGAACGCGCCGCTCTGCAACCCGACGACGTGGCTTTCCGGTATACCGATTACGAGCAGAACTGGGCCGGCATCGCCGAGACCCTGACGTGGGCACAGCTCTACCAGCGGACCCTCAACGTGGCGCATGAGGTCAAGCGGCATGGCGCCACCGGGGACCGCGCCGTCATCCTCGCCCCCCAGGGCCTGCCCTACATCGTGGCGTTCCTGGGCGCGATCCAGGCCGGGCTGATCGCGGTCCCGCTCTCGGTCCCCCAGCCGGGCTCGCATGACGAGCGCGTCGCCGCGGTCCTGGCCGACACCACACCCTCCGTCGTCCTCACCACGTCCGCGGCCGCCGCAACGGTCGGCGACTACCTGTACCCCGCCGCCCCCGCCGTCGTCGCCGTCGACGCGCTGGATCTGGACCGGCCGAACTCGTCGAGCATCCGGATCAGCGGCGCCCCGAGCATCGCCTACCTGCAGTACACGTCGGGCTCCACGCGCCTTCCGGCCGGAGTCATGGTTTCGCACCGCAACCTGCACGTGAACTTCCAGCAACTGATGGCCGCGTACTTTCCCGACTTCAACGGCGTGGCCCCGCGCGACACCGTCTGCGTGTCGTGGCTGCCCTTCTACCACGACATGGGTCTGATGCAGGGCGTCATCGCACCGATCCTGGGCGGCTACCGGGGTGATGTGACCAGCCCGGTCGCGTTCCTGCAGCGCCCGGCCCGCTGGATCCACGCGATGTCCCAGACCGATCCGGTGTTCTCCGCCGCGCCGAACTTCGCCTTCGAGCTCGCGGTCCGCAAGGCCACCGAGGACGACCTGGCCGGAGTCGACCTGGGCAACATCATCAGCATCGTCAGCGGCGCTGAACGGATCCATCCCGCCACACTCGACCGGTTCTGTAAACGGTTCGCGCCGTATGGCTTTCGCGAGGACATGATGCAGCCCTCCTACGGGTTGGCCGAAGCCACCGTCTACGTGGCCAGCCGCGCCGCGGGTGGCGCCCCGCGCGTCGTCCACTTCGAACCCGAGCGGCTGTCGGACGGGAGCGCGCAGCGGTGCTCGGCAGAGACCGGCTCGCCGCTGCTGAGCTACGGGACGCCGACGTCGCCGACGGTGCGGATCGTCGACCCGGACACCAGCTCACAGTGCCCGGCCGGGACGGTCGGTGAAATCTGGGTCAGCGGCGACAACGTCGCCGACGGCTACTGGCGGAAGCCGCAGGACACGCGACGCACCTTCGGCGGCGTCCTGGCCGACGCGCCGCCCGGCACCCCCGAGGGCCCGTGGCTGCGCACCGGCGACCTCGGCTTCATCTGCGAGGACGAGATGTTCATCGTGGGCCGGATGAAAGACCTGCTGATCGTCTACGGGCGCAACCACTATCCCGAGGACATCGAGTCGACGGTGCAACGGATCACCGGCGGACGGGTCGCGGCGATCTCGGTCCCCGTCGACGATACCGAAAAGCTGGTCACCATCATCGAATTCAAGCAGCGCGGCGATTCCGAGGAGGACGCGAAGCGCAACCTCGACACCGCCAGGAACGACGTCACCGCGGCGATATCGAACTCGCACGGGCTCACCGTGGCCGATCTGGTGCTGGTGGCGCCGGGATCGATTCCCACCACCACCAGCGGCAAGATCCGGCGGGCCGCATGCGTCGAGCAGTACCGGCGTGGGCAGTTCACCCGGCTGGACGCCTAGCCCTATTGACTGTTCGCCGTCTGGGCTTCCTGAAGGAAGTGACCCACCACGTCGGGGCCGGTGGAGTGCATCTTGATGGACAGTTCGAGGAGCCTGTCCTTGGCCTGTTTGGGCAGCAGCTCGATCGAGCGAGTGGTGGCCGAGTCGTACTTAGCCCCCGGAAAGCGTTGCAGCAGAACGTCTTTCTGCTCTTCGGTGGTGTAGATCTCGAGCAGCTTCATGCCTGCGAACGCCTCGATCGCCAGGTCCGCCATTCCGGCATTCGCCAGCGCTTCCAGCCGCTCCTCGTTGATCCAGACGTTGACCTTGATCTTCTTCTCGCCGTTGCTCATGAGTCCTCCAACTGGTTCAGCGTAAAGACCGGCAACCTGTCTTTCAGATATTCCTCGGTGACGAACGGCGACCCCTGGCCGTACTTGGCGGCGCTGTCCATCACGACTTCGAAGACCTCGTGCCGCATCACCTTTTGGGTCGGCTTGACCTCGTCGGTCAGGATGCTTCGAATCAGGCTGCCGCTGAAGCTTTGTGACTGGTCGTCGTGACCGCACAGGGCCGAGTTGGTGACCTCCTGGCACACCGGGCAGTACCAGTTCTCGCGCAGGAACACCGGTTTGATGCCCAGCTCGCTGCGGTGTTGCTTGAGGATGTTCTGGGAATCGTAGGGGTGGTAGAAGTCGCCCACGCCGGCGTGGTCTCGCCCGAACATGTGATGCGTACAGCCGAGGTTCGTCCGCAGGATCGCGTGGAAGATGGCCTCGCGCGGGCCGGCGTAGCGCATGTCCCACAGCGTGAACGACACCAGGTGGACGTCTTCGCGAAAATACCCGCTGGTCCGTAACTCATTCTGCGCCAACAAGATTGCCTCGTCGATGTAGTCACCGACCCGCTTCTGGCCGATGATGGCATTGACCAGCACGCCGGTGTTCAGGTTGTCGACGGGTTGGTCCTCGTTCGCGGCCAGCCACGCCTGCTTCATCAGGGCTTCGTGGCCGGTGTGCGGAACGTTGCGGGTTTGATGGGCGACGGCGCGCGTCCAGTTCTTCTTCGCCAGCGCGTCCTTGTGCTGCCGCGGCGTGAGCCAGAACCGCTTGAAGGGTTCGTTGAACACCGGCTCGTTGATGAGCGTGATGTCGCCGCCGATGAACCGATCCGCATAGGCCAGCGTCTTCTTGACGCCCGGGTGCCGGGGATCGGTGGTGCCGTAGGTCTTTTCGGCCATCCGCTCCAGGTCGTATTCGTAGATCTCGGAGACCTCGAAGATCGCCATCGGGGCATCGAGATATTCGAGGACGACGCGTTCGCCCTCCTTCACCCCGTACCTTTCGACGTCCTCCGCGGAGAGATCGAAGACGATCGGGATGCTCCACAGCGTGCCGTCCGGCAGCTGGAAGTCGTCCAGCGTGCCATCAACTTCGCGCCGGCCCATGAACCCGGTCAGCGGTGTGAAGAACCCGTAGGACAGGCTGATCACCTCGTGCGCGGTGGCTTTCGGGATGGGGATGCGCGGCAACCCCTCGATCTGGGCGGCCGCATTTGCCGTGGACACCCGCTCCACGATCGGCTTCCCGTTATGGCCCTGGTAGCTCATGAAAGTGACCTCGTTTCGGTAATCAGCGGTTGCCCGTGGACGGCTCCCGACGCCGTCACTGCCCGGACGCGTCCGCTAGGCGTCTGGCCGCACCGGGGCCGAGATGACGCCCGCGCGTTCGAGATGGGCGATCACTTCCTCGGCCAGCGTGTCCGCGTCCTTGTTGCCGCCTTCGAGCCGCAGCTCCGGCTGCGCCGGGGCCTCGTACGGATCGTCGATTCCGGTGAACCCTTTGATCTCGCCGGCGCGGGCTTTCTTGTAGAGCCCCTTGGGGTCGCGCTGCTCGCAGATCTCGATCGGGGTGTCGATGAAGATCTCCTGGAAATCGCCGTCGTTCAGGGTGGCCCGGATGGCGTCGCGATCACGCACGTACGGGCTGATGAACGCCGTCAGCGCGATGGTGCCGGACTCACAGAACAGCTTCGCGACCGCCCCGATACGGCGGATGTTCTCCTCGCGATCCTGGGCGGAAAATCCCAGGCCGAACCGCTTCGCGAACTCGGGGCCGTGGCGCTCCTCGAGAAGGTCCGGTCCGGCATTGAGTCCGTAGCGCACGTTGTCCCCGTCCAGCAGGTAGCTGCGGATCCCCCGCTCGTAGAGCTTCTGCTCGACGACGTTGGCGACCGTGCTCTTGCCGCTGCCGCTCAGGCCGGTGAACCAGATGACGCAGCCCTTGTGACCATTGAGTCTTTCGCGTTCGGCGCGGCTTATCTGGTGTTCGTGCCAGGTGATGTTGTTCGACATTGCCAGCTCCTGTTCACCACGTTTCAGCCGACACCGACGAAACCCTAACGGCCACTTGCCATCCTCCGCATCACCGGTCGCCGCACTGCCGGCCGGCAAGACGTTGCGCCCGCTCCGCAGGCCTTGTTTGCCTGCCGGCGCAAGCGCCCGGCCTCGGCGCGGCGGCCTCGCCGCATCGATCCCGGCCACACACCTTCACCGTATTGTTTATCAATCAATCCGGATCAGGACCAGTCCACAAGTAAAGATGGTCAACTTACGTGGGTTTGTTGCGCTTCGCGCGACCCCGGCGCCCGGGCCCGGTTTTGGGTCCGCCAGCAAACGACATCACGCCCGGCGGGACCGGACCGACCGGCGCGTTGACGCCGGAAAACCCCGGCGCACCCGGGCGGCGGGGCGATGCACGTGGCGACGAGCCGATACCTCCGGCGCGCCCCGCCGTGTCGACGCCGCGCCCCGGGGAGCCGGTTCGAGTGTGGCGCTTGCGCCCGGCGCCACGCGTTCGGGCCTTTGCCGATAGCAAAGGGCGTTCGCCGTCCGGTATCACAAAGCTCGGCCGCGAACGCCGTTCACCAGGGCACACCACTTCGGCGCGCCAGCCGCGTTAGCTGTTAATCTTCTGTACATCCACTGTTCGGGGTTGTCCGGCGGGCATCGGTGGGTTTGACTCAGACCGAAGTAATTTTGCCGTCGCGCCCGCTCGGGCGCCCGGACGGCGAGACACGATGACGGTGGGATTCGTCATGACTGCGCGTAGCTACCGTGGCCGGCGGCCGCGTCGACCAGGTCCAACCGCGGCCGGCAAACGCGCGGCGGGCGGTGCAACGCAGGGGAAGGCGAATGCTTGATTACGGGGCGCTGCCCCCAGAAATCAACTCGACCAGAATGTATGCCGGTCCGGGCTCGGGGCCGCTGATCGCCGCCGCGGCCGCCTGGGATGTCTTGGCCAATGGGCTCGAGACGGCCTCGCGCGGCTACGCGTCGGTGCTCGCCCGGCTGGAAGGCGAAAGTTGGTCTGGCGGTGCGTCGGTGGCGATGGCCGCCGCGGCCGCTCCGTATGTGGCATGGATGGCCAACGCGGCGGCTCAGGCCGAGCAAGCCGCCGGGCAGGCCCGCGCCGCCGCGGCGGCCTACGAGACGGCGTTCGACGCCACCGTGCCACCCGCCGTGGTGACCGCCAACCGCACCCTGTTGGCGCAGCTGGTCGCCGGCAACCTCCTGGGGCAGAACACCGCGATGATCGGGGCGACCGAGGGCGCCTACTCCGAGATGTGGGCCCAGGATGCCGGCGCGATGTACGGCTACGCCGCAGCATCGTCGGGCGCGACCACGCTCAGGCAATTCGGCCAACCACCCCAGACCACCGCCGACGAGCAATCGGCCCAGACCGCCGCGGTCGCCCACGCCGCCGGGAGCTCGGCGGCCGGACAGTCGCACGTCGCCCTGTCCCGGGCCATGTCGTCGGTGCCGCAGCAGCTGCAAACCCTTTCCAGCACAGGCTCTTCGGGCTCGTCCTCATCATCGTCGGGGTCATCCTCCGCACTGGGCGCGGTGAGCGACTTCAACACGCTGACCGCCCCGGTGAACCTCGGCGACGCCATGAGCCGGACCGTCACTTCGGCGGGAACGTTCGGCACCGGGCTCTTCCGCTCCAACCTGCAGGCCGCGGGCGAAGCCGCCAAGGCCGCCGCGGCCCCCGCCGCGGCGGCCAGCGCCTCAACCGGCGCGGCGGGCGTGACCGGTCCGACCCTGGCCAGCACGGGCGGCGCGGCCACGGTAGGCCGGTTGACCGTCCCGCAAAGCTGGGCGGCGACGAATCCGGCGGTCACCAGTGTCGCCGAGGCGCATTGGCTGCCGGACGCCGAACTCGACGGCGGTCCGTCGTGGCACGAGGTCCCGGCCACCAACATGCTTAACGGGGCGCCGGCGGCCGCCGGGTCGACGTCGGGACTCTTGTCGCGCCCCTCGGTCAACAACGTGTTGCGCGTGACGCCGCGTCAATTCAAGATGCCGCGCCCGTCCGCCGGCGGATAGCCGGCCTGGTTCCACCCGTCAGTGCAGGCACGCCTGCAGCGCCCGCGCGTGCTCGTTCAGAAAGGATCGCCGATGCTTGATTTCGGGGCGATGCCGCCCGAAATCAATTCGGCCAGAATGTATTCCGGCCCGGGCTCGGGTCCGATGACGGCAGCCGCGTCGGCGTGGGACGAGCTGGCTACGCAACTGGAGTCGTTTGCCGCCGGTTACCGGGCCGCGCTTGCGGAACTGCGCGATCACGCGTGGTCGGGTGCTGCCTCGACGGCGATGACGCTGGCCGTCGAACCTTATGTGTCGTGGGCGATGGCAACGGCGGCCCAAGCCGCCCGGGCCGGCGCCCAAGCACGGGCCGCCGCGGCGGCGTATGAGGCGGCGTTCGCGACGACAGTGCCGCCACACGTGGTGGCCGCCAACCGGCTTGCGCTGTCCACCCTGATTGCGACCAACTTCTTCGGGCAGAACGCTGCGGCGATCGCTGCCACCGAGGCCGCCTACTGCGAGATGTGGGCCCAGGATGCCACCGCGATGTACGGCTATGCCGCATCGTCTTCGGCCGCAACCACCCTTACGCCATTCACCCAGCCGCCCCGGACCACAACCTCGCACGGCCAATCGGACCAGGCCGCCGCGGTGAGCCGAGCCGCAAGCACGTCCGCGGGGCAGGCGAGGGCCGGGGACGCCGCGGGGCTGCCCACGAACACGTCAGCGACGAACACGTCCGGGACGTCCGCGGGTTCGTCGTCACTCATCGGTTCGGTCGGCGACTTCAATACGGTCGTCTCCACACCGGGACAGACGTTCTTGGCGGGGGCCCGCACGCTGTTGGGGTGGGGACAATTGGGATACGGGCTCGATCTGTCCGATGTCCAGGCGGCCAAGGCCGCAGGCGGGGCTGTGCCCATCGTGCCGGACATCCCGGCCCTCCGAGGCCCGGCGCTCGCCGGTGCGGGCCGGGCGTCCCTGGTGGGGAAACTGTCCGTCCCGCAGACCTGGACGCTCGAGAATCCGGGCGACGTCGCCGCCGAGGGCCATCCCGCGTTGTCGGCCAACACAATTCGAGCGGTGCCGGCTTCCGCGCCGAACCCACCTGGCGGCCTGGGGGCGCTGCCGGCGATGCGCACCGCTGATCGGGCCGGTGTCCCGGTATTGCGCAACGGGCGTCGCGCCTTCAGCATGCCGCGCCCCGCGTCCGGTGGATAGCAGCGGATTATGCGCGGGTCACCGATGTTGACGGCGCGGTTTCCAGGTCGGCCAGCTCGTCGCACAGGTGGTCGGCCAAACCGCGAACGGTGGTGATCTTGGTGGGGCTGACGCGTATACCGGTTTCGGTTTCGATGCGGGTCCGCAGCTCGAGGTTGCCCAGCGAATCGAGGCCGTAGTCCGACAGCGGCCGATCCGGATCGATTGTGCGCCGGAGCAATAGGCTGATCTGACCGGACACCAGCCGGCGGATCGCCGACGGCCATTCCTCGCGCGGCAGCGTCTGCAGCTCGGCGAGGAACTTGCCGGCGTCCGGTTTGCCTTGTCCCATCGAGCCGAACGCCTCGGCGAAGCGGCTGCGTTGCGCGAAGGACGTCAGCCACGGCGTCCCCATGATCGGCGCGTAGCCCGAGTACGGGCGGTCGTAGCGCAGCAGCGTTTCGAAGGCACGAAAACCCTCGGCCGGTGTGATCGCGACGCCGGCGTCCGCGGCCAGGGCCGTGGCGCGGCCGACCTCGGACCACGCGCCCCACGCGATCGAGGTGGCCGGAAAACCTTGGGCGCGACGCCAATACGCGAACGCGTCCAGCCAGCTGTTGGCCGCGGCGTAGGCGCCCTGCCCCGGCGACCCGACCAGCGCGGCGGCCGACGAGAAGGAGCAGAACCAGTCCAGCGGCTGGCCGGTGTCCTGCAGGACGTGATGAAGGTTCCACGCGCCGTAAACCTTTGGCGCCCAGCACCGGTCGATGAGCTCGTCGGTGATATTCGCCAGCGTGGCGTCCTCCACGACCGCGGCGGCGTGCAGCACGCCCCGCAGCGGCAGCCCGGTGGCGGTGGCGCACGCCACCAGCCGCTCGGCCGTCTGCGGCTCGGCGATGTCACCGCACTCCACCGCGATGTCGGCCCCGGCGGCCCGAAGCTTTTCGATGGCGTCGCGCGCCTGCTCGTTGGGTTGCGAGCGGGAGTTCAGCACGATACGCCCGCAAGCCGCCGCACCGTCGCGAGAGGCCATCTGGCCGGCCAAAAACAGGCCCAGGCCGCCGATTCCGCCGGTGATGATATAGGCGCCGTCGGTGCGGAACGGCCGCGCCTGTTCCGGCGGCACCGCGGCCACACTGCTTCCCGCCCGCGGCACCTGCAGCACCACCTTGCCGGTGTGTCCCGCGGCGGCGACCAGACGCACCGCGGCGGCGGCGTCGTGAATCGGATAGTGCGTGGTGCGCGGCAGGGGCAGTTCACCGGCGGCGGTGCGCTGGTACACGGTGGTCAGCAGGCGCCGAACCGTCTGCGGGTGGCTGAAAGTCAGCAGCGCGAGGTCGACGGCGAACAGCGAGAGGTTGCGTCGGAACGGGAACAGACCCAGATGGGTATCGCCGTAGATGTCGCGCTTGCCCAACTCGATGAAGCGTCCACCCAAGGCCAGCACTTCGATTCCGGCGCGTTGCGCGGCGCCGGGCAGCGAGTTGAGCACCACGTCGACGCCGTATCCGTCGGTGTCACGGCGGATCCGGTCGGCGAATTCGGTGCTGCGCGAGTCGTAGACGTGCTCGATCCCCATCTCGTGCAGCAGTTGCCGGCGCCGCGGGCTGCCCGCGGTCGCGAAGATCTCACAACCCACCGCCCGGGCGATCGCGATGGCGGCCTGGCCGACGCCACCGGTACCGGAGTGGATGAGCACCTTGTCGGTCGGTGCGATACGCGCGAGATCATGCAGGCCGTACCACGCGGTCGCGGCCGCGGTCGGCACCGCGGCCGCCACTTCCAGCGGCACCTCGGGCGGCAGCGTGACCGCGTGCTGGGCGTCGGCGATGACGAAGGTGCCCCAGCATCCATTGCGGGACATCCCCCCGACGTGGTCGCCGACCTTGTGCTCGGTGACGCCCGGGCCGACGGCGGTCACCACGCCGGCGAAGTCGCCACCCAACCGCTGCTGGTAACCCTCGAATGTGGGATAACGGCCAAAGGCGACAAGGACATCCGCGAAGTTGATGGTCGACGAGGTCACCGCCACCTCGATCTCGCCGGGCCCCGGCGGTACCCGGTCGAACGCGGCGAACTCCAGCGATTCGAGGTCACCGGGAGTGCGGATCTGCAGGAGCATGCCGTCACGCTCGTGATCGACGACAGTGGTGCGCCGCTCGGACGGCCGCAGCGGGCCGGGCCGCAGGCGCGCGGCGTACCATTGGCCGCCACGCCAGGCGGTCTCGTCCTCGTCCGATCCGCTTTTCAGTTGCAGCGCAACCTGTTCGGGGTCGGTCGCGTCGTCCAGGTCAATCTGGGTGGCGCTCAGATGCGGATGCTCGGAGTCGATCACCCGCATCAGTCCGCGCAGCCCAGCCTGCGCCAGGTTCGCCACATCCCCGCCGGTCACGCTCGCGGCGTTGCGGGTCACCACGTACAGCCGCGGCGACTCCCCCGGCAGCTCCGAGAGCTCGCGGGCGACAGCCGCAAGGTGCGACACGTGATCGCGGCCGAGCCGACGCGCGTGCGGCGCGGCGGCGCCGGCGGGCGCCGCGGTCACCACCACGACGCCGGTCAGCCCCTTCAGCGGGCCGTGCCCGTTGGAGGCGCTCGTGCCGCCGCCGGACAGCAGCGTCCGCAGCTGTGCGGTGTCCACGTCCCCGAGGGGAACCGATGCCGTCGTGCATTGCGCGCCATCGGAATTCAGCGCGTCGGCAAGCCGCGCCGGCAAGGGGTCGTGCTCGTCGGACGCGTCGAGCAGCACCCACGAGCCGGGCTCGCCGTGCGCGGCCTCGTTCAGCTCCCGGGGCTCCCAGTCGATGGTCAGCAACCGCTCGTTGAGCAGCCGGTGGGCGCGTTCGTGTTCGGACGTGCCGCCGGACAGCCGGAGCCCCTCGACCGTCAACAGCACCGTTCCGGATCGGTCCAGCACATCGAGGTCGGCCTCGCATTCGCCGGTTTGCGAGAACGTGACCCGGGTAAGGCAGTATTGCGCGTCACGCGTCGAGTGATAGTTGCGCAGCCTGCGCACGCCGACCGGCAACAGCAGGCCGCCGGCCTTCTGCACCTCGGGTGAGGCGACGACCGACTGGAAGCACGCGTCGAGCAGCGCCGGGTGCGTACCGTAGGCCGACTGCTGCGAGCGAATAGCGCCGGGCAGCGCCACCTCGGCAAGCACCGAGCCGATCTCCCCGTCGGCGACCCGCACCGCGGCCAGACCCGAAAACGCCGGCCCGTAGTGGATTCCCACGGTCTCGAACGCCTTTCGCAATTCCGCGCCGTCCATGCGGACGGGGTGGTCGGCGATCAGCGTGGCCAGATCGTGCGCGGGCGGCCGCTGCGGCTCGGCCGAGCCGTCTTCTCCCACAACGACATGCAGGACCGCCCCGGCCCGGCGGATGCGTTCGCCGTCCTCGTGGGTGTCCACGGTGAAATCGAGAACGCCGGGCGCGGCGACCGTTGCAACCGACGAAGCCAGGGTCTGGTCGCCCAGCAACAGCGTCTGCTCGAACGCGACGTCGCGGACCTCGGCGCGTTCACCGAGGGCCGCCGCCGCGGCCGCGAGCGCCATCTCGCAATAGGCGGCGCCGGGAAACGCTGCCACACCGTGGATTTTGTGTTCCGCGAGCCACGGGTGGGCAGAGGTGCCGATCTCGCCCTGCCAGACGTGGCGCTCGGGTTCCTCCTGTAGGTGCACGTGCGCACCGAGCAGGGGGTGCACGGCCTGGACCGAGGCGCCGTGCGCCGTCTTGTCCGCCTCGCGGCTGAGCATCAACCGGCGGTGGGTCCACGTCGGTAGCGGGGCGTCCACCAATCGGCCGGTCGGGTACTGGACGGCGAAGTCGACCCGGGCACCGGCGCTGTGCACGTCGGCGACAAAGCCGCGCAGCCCGAACGGTAGCTCTTGCCCGCGGCGCATGGCCGCCAGCGCCGCGATGGGCATGTCCAGGCTGTCGGCGTTCTGCTCGACGGCGTGCGTCAGCAGCGGATGCGGCGACAGCTCACCGAAGACGCGGAACCCGTCCTTGAGGGCCGCCTGCACCGCGGCCGCGAATCGCACGGTGTAGCGCAGGTTTTCGGCCCAGTAGTCGCCGGTGAACGACGGCCGTTCGCGCGGATTCCACAGCGTCGACGAATAGTACGGAACCTCGGCGGCCGTCGGCTGCAGCTCGGCGAGGGCGTCCACCAGCTCGTCGAGGATCGGTTCCACCTGCGGTGAATGCGAGGCGACGTCCACCGCCACTTCGCGCGCCAGCACGTCCTGCTCCTGCCACGCTGCGACCAGATCGCGGATGGCGTGGGTGTCACCGCCGACGACGGTCGATGTCGGCGACGCGACCACCGAGAGCACCACGTCGGAGATGCCGCGAATCGAAAGTTCGGACAGCACTTGCTGTCCCGGCAACTCCACCGATGCCATTGCGCCGCTGCCCGCGATCCGCGCCATCAGCTTCGAGCGGCGGCAGATGACGCGCACACCGTCGCCCACCGACAATCCGCCGGCGACGACGGCCGCCGCCGATTCACCGAGCGAATGCCCGATGACGGCGCCGGGGCGCACCCCGTAGGACTTCATCGTCTCGGCGAGCGCGACCTGCATCGCGAAGATCGTCGGCTGCACCTTGTCGATGCCGGTCACCGTCTCCGGCGCCGACAAGGCTTCGGTCACCGGAAAGCCCGATTCCGCGGCGATCAACGGCTCGATGGCCGCGACGGTCGCGGCGAACACCGGCTCCTTGGCCAGTAGTTCGGCGCCCATCTGCGGCCATTGCGAACCCTGGCCGGAGAACACCCACACCGGTCCGCGGTCGCCTTGTTCCACCGCGGGCTGGTACGGGATGTCGCTGTCGGCGACCGCGCGCAGCGCGGCGCGCAACTCGCCGAAACTGTTCGCCGAGACCACGGTGCGCACCGGCCGGTGCGCGCGCCGGCGCGACAGCGTGTAGCCCAGATCCCGTAGACCCGAGCTGCTTTCACCGTCACGGGCGCCGCGCTCGTCCAGCCAGTCGGCCAGCCGGGTGGCCGTGACACGCAGCTGCTCGGCGGAGGTGGCCGACAGCGGGAACAGCAGCGGCGGCCCCGCCGGTTCGTCGGTCGTCTGCGCCGGTGCCTGTTCGGGGGCCTGTTCCACGATGGCGTGCACGTTGGTGCCCGACATCCCGTATGACGACACCGCGGCACGTCGTGGGTGGTGGCCGTTGCCGGGCCACGGCGTATTGCCCCGCGGCACAAAGAGTTCCGTCTTGATCCGGGCCATCTCGTCGGGGAGTCGCGTGAAGTGTAGGTTCTGCGGCACCACGGCGTGCTGCAGCGCGAGGATCGCCTTCATCAGCCCCAGCGGCCCGGACGTCGACTGCATGTGGCCGAAGTTGGTCTTCACCGATCCCAAAGCGCAGGGGCCGACGGTGCCGTATACGGCGGCCAGGCTGGCGAATTCGATCGGATCGCCGACCGGGGTGCCGGTGCCGTGCGCTTCGACCAGCCCGATCGTGGCCGCGTCGACCGCCGCGATGTCGAGGGCCTTTCGGTAGACGGCGACCTGAGCGGTTTCCGAGGGCGCCGCGATGTTCACGGTGCGGCCGTCCTGATTGGCCGCGGTCCCGCGCAGCACCGCCAGGATGCGGTCGCCGTCGCGCTGCGCGTCGTCGAGCCGCTTGAGCAGCAGCATGACGCAGCCCTCACCGGACACGAAGCCGTCGGCGCGGACGTCGAACGCGTGGCAGCGCCCGGTCGGGGACAGCATGCCCTGCAGCGAGCCCGACACCGACTTGCGCGGTTCCAGGGTCACCACGACGCCGCCGGCCAGGGTGAGGTCGGATTCGCCGCTGCCGAGACTGCCGCACGCCTGGTGGACGGCCATCAGCCCCGACGAGCACGCGGTGTCCACGGTGACGGCCGGGCCATGCAGGCCGAGGGTGTAGGCCACGCGCCCGGACGCGAAGCTGTTGCTGGTGCCGGTGAATCCGTACGGCCCTTCGGCCGCGCCGCAGTCGGCGGACAGCAGTTCGTAGTCGCCGTGCGTCAGGCCGACGAATACCCCGGTCTGCGAGTGGATCAGGGAGGCGGGGTCCAGGCCGGCGTGCTCGATGGCGTCCCAGGACGTCTCCAGCAACAGGCGATGTTGCGGGTCGATCGCGGTGGCCTCGCGCTCGGTCATCCCGAAGAAGTCGCAGTCGAAGCCGCCGACGTCGTCGAGGAACGCGCCCCAGCGGGTCACCGATCGGCCGGGTACGCCGGGCTCGGGGTCGTAGTACAGATCCGCGTCCCACCGGTCGGCGGGAATTTCGCCGACGAGGTCGTCACCGCGCAGCAGCGCGTCCCAGAGGCGTTGCGGGGAGTCGATCCCGCCGGGGAGTCGGCAGGCCATCCCGATGACGGCAACGGGTGTGGCGTGTGCGGCACGCACAGTGCAAGTCCCCTATCCTCGCCCACTGACCTCGGGCATTCGACAACCGCGCGTGCGCGCGAGAGCCCCTGAGCCTCGGGGCACACGCGTAATTATGCACGTGTCAGTTTACTTTCGAACGCCGTTCAGATTAGCGGGAGCAAGGAATTTTGTTCCGGCGTGCCGAAAACTTGCCGGCAGGTCCCCAGCGCCACGAAACCCGCGCCGTGACTACGCAATTCCGCAAATTCCGCGTCGCCCCCAACCCGGTGGCGATCGGTATCCGGTTTCGTCGCGATGCGGCGCCATCGACGGACGGGCCGACCGGGTGCGGCGCCGAAATCGTTGTGTCGCCAGGCGAATTCGTTCGAGGCGCCCGGGAGCGAGGGGCTACGTATCGCCGCCCCGGTTGGAGTCCTCGGACTCGGCGTCCTTCGCGGGATCCTCGACGACCTGATATGCCGGATCGAGCATGGAGATGGCCCGGGTGCCGGTCTGGCGGGCCTTCCCGGTGATCCGCAGTACCTGACCGGGCTGGATGTCGGCGCCGCCGTTGCCCGGGCGGAAGGTGATGGTCATTTCGCCGGTGCTGTCTCCGATGACGACCTGCCGGTGGGTCCGGCCGCGGCTCGTGACGTCTTCGACCTCGCTGACGCGCCCCTCGACGCTGGCGCGCTGCCCGGAGATCAGCCCCGCCACCATGATCACCGACCGGGGCCGGTCCGGGTGTTCGTACGCTTCGACCTTCCGGTCCTCGTCTTGGGACACCCACGCCTCGATCTTGTCGATGCCCTCCCCGATCCTTTGCTCGAAGGTGTCGGGGTAGGCCTCCCGGATCCGCGATTCGACGTCGTAGGGCACGATCGTCGCGGCGGCGTCCGGGATGAGGCTGACCGCCCGCGAGATCTTGTCGGCGGTGCGGTCGTGCAGCACCCGGCCCAACAGCCGCGCGAAGGTCCGGCGCGGCAGCAGCACCGTCACATTGGTGCGCGCGTGCTCCTCGAGCGCTTTGGCGACCAGCAGCTGCGCGGCCCGGCTGATCCGACGGTCCGGGCAATCCACGATCCGCAGCGGGGTGTCGAGTTCGAAATGGTCCCAACGCTTGCGCAGCAGCGCCGCGTGGGCCGGGTCGACCATGAAGTGCACCGCGATCAACTCGTCGGCCCGCAACCCCCTGCCGTAGCGCAACGCCTCGATCACCGCCAGGTCGACGGAGTCGACGAACACGAACACCCGGTGCCGCGAGTACTTCACCAGCTCCGGGCGGTCGGTGCGGAACATCTCGAGAATGGCCGCCTCGGCGCGGTATTCGCGGTTGAGGCGGGTGAGCATGAACACCAGCAGGGGGAACACCACAACCACCAGCCAGGCACCCTCGGTGAACTTCGCCACCGCGAAGATGCCCACCACGATCGTCGACAGGACCGCCGCGGACAGGTTGATCGCCAGCCGGCGTCGCCAGCCCGGTTCCCGGTGCGTCAGATGGTGTTTGGTCATCCCGTAGCCGGCCATCGAGAAGCCGGTGAACACGCCGATCGCATAGAAGGGCACCAGCGCGTTCACCGACCCGCCGGTGGCCACCAGCAACGCGACCGAGAGCGCCGTCAGGGTGATGATCCCGTTCGAAAACACCAGGCGGTGGCCACGTTTGGTGAGCTGGCGGGGCAGGAAGCGGTCCTCGGCGACGAAACTGGCCAGGGCCGGAAAGCCGTTGAAGCTGGTGTTCGCGCCGGTGAACAAGATCGCGGCCGTCGCCGCCTGGACCAGGACGTAGAAAACGTCGCCGACGGTGCCGCCGCCGAAGACGGCGCGGCCGATCTGCGACAGCACCGAGGGGTACTCCGTCAGGTACGGCGTCGCGTGGGTGACGTGGGCCAGGTAGGCGACGCCGGCCAGCAACAGGCCGAGGACGGTGGCCATCGCGGTCAGCACTCGACGCGCGTTGCGGCCCTGGGGCTTTCGGAAATAGTCGACCGTGTTGGAGATGGCCTCGACGCCGGTCAGCGACGAACCGCCGTTGGCGAACGCACGCAGCAGCACCAAGATCGTGGCACCCAGCACCAGCCCGTTGCCCTGGTGCACCGGCACCGTGCCGGCCATGTGGGCGGGATCGTAGATCGGCAGGTTTCCGATCGCCGCTCGGACGATGCCCACCACGATGGTCAGCCCGACCATGACGATGAAGGAGTAGGTCGCCACCGCGAACGGCAATCCCGCTTCCTTCAGGCCCCGCAGGTTGGCGTAGCAGATGATCAGCACCACGGCGACGGTGAGCTCGAGGCTGTACGGGCCCAGCACGGGAATCGCCGAGACCACCGCGACGGTCCCGGCCGCCGACTGCACCGCGACCGTGACCACATAGTCGATCAACAGGGCCGCGGCGGCGATCTGCGCAACCCTCGGCCCGAAATTGTCGCGCGCGACGATGTACGAGCCGCCGGCCCGGGTGTAGGCCATGACCACCTGCCGGTACGAGGCGGCCACCAACACCAGGATGAGCAGGATGACACCGGTGATGGGCAGCAGGAGCAGGAACGCGGCCAGCCCGGCGTGGGGCAACAGTTCGATCAGGATCTGCTCGGGACCGTACGCGACGGAGGAGACAGCGTCGGGTGAAAGTGCGCCTAGGGCAACGGAGTTCGATAGTTTCTCGGATGCGATGTCCTCGGTGATCAGCGGCTTTCCGAGGAACACCCGCTTGGCGATGTCCCCTAGCGAGAGCGGGATGCGCAGCTTGCCGGTCGCACTGGTCACGAGCACCGTCCTTACCCAGAGAACGTGGAATGCCTCCGATGCATTGTGCACGCACACCCGTCACGGGCGCCCGGGCGGTGGGGCCGGGCTAGGCGAGCCGCTGTACGGCGGCGGCGATCCGCTCGTCGCTGGCGGTCAGCGCTACCCGCACGTGCTGCGCACCGCGCGGCCCGTAGAAATCACCCGGCGCCACCAGGATGCCGCGCTGCGCCAGCCAGGCGACGCTGTCGTGGCACGGCTCGCCGCGGGTGGCCCACAGATAGAGGCCGGCTTCGGAGTAGTCGATGGTGAAGCCCGCCGAACGCAGCGCGGGCAGCAGGGCCGCGCGGCGCCGCTGGTAGCGCTCCCGCTGCGCCAGCTCATGGGCGTCGTCGTCCAGGGCCGCCACCATGGCCGCCTGCACCGGCGTCGGCACCATCATCCCGGCGTGCTTGCGCACCGCGAGCAGCTCGGCGACCAGGTCGGGGTCTCCGGCGACGAAACCGGCCCGGTACCCGGCCAGCGACGAGCTCTTCGACAGGGAGTGGATCGCGAGCAGGCCGGCGTGGTCGCCGTCGCACACCGAGGGATGCAGGATCGACAGCGGCTGGTCGTCCCAGCCCAGCCCCAGATAGCACTCGTCAGAGGCCACCACGCAGCCCCTGTCGCGCGCCCAGCCGACCACTTTGCGCAGGTGATCGACGCCCAGGACGCGTCCGGTCGGGTTGCTCGGCGAGTTCAGGTAGTACAGCGACGGCGATTGCGGACCCAGCTGGGTCAGCGAATCCGCGCGCAGCACCCGCGCGCCGGCCAGCCGGGCCCCGACGTCGTAGGTCGGATAAGCCAGCTCGGGCACCACGATCAGGTCCGCGGCGCCCAGGCCCAGCAGCGTGGGCAGCCAGGCGATGAGCTCCTTGCTGCCGATGACCGGGAGCACGGCCGCCGCGGTCAGTCCGGTGATGCCGAACCGGCGGTCCAGCGCCGCGACCGCCGATTCGCGCAGCCGGGCGGTGCCCACGGTGGCCGGGTAGCCCGAGGCCGAAGCGGCCGCGGCCAGCGCCTCCTGGATCACCGGGGCGACCGGGTCCACCGGGGTGCCGACGGAGAGGTCGACGATCCCGTCCCGATGGGCGCCTGCCTGCGCTTTCGCGTCGGCCAGAGTGTCCCAGGGGAACTCCGGCAGGGACGCAGACACCGCAGGCCGGCGCTTTTTGAGCTGGTGCGGCACCGGGTCGCTCAGTCGCCTTCGCCCTGCGGCGGCAGATCCTTGACCACCTGCGGGTCGTTGTCGGTCATGCCGACCTTGGCCGCGCCGCCGGGCGATCCCAGCTCGGCGAAGAAGTCGGCGTTGATCTGCGTGTACTGGCTCCACTGGTCCGGCACGTCGTCTTCGTAGTAGATCGCTTCGACGGGGCAGACCGGCTCGCACGCCCCGCAGTCGACGCATTCGTCGGGGTGGATGTAGAGCATCCGAGCGCCTTCATAGATGCAGTCGACCGGGCATTCCTCGATACAGGCTTTGTCCTTGATGTCGACACAGGGTTCGGCGATCGTGTACGTCACAGACGTCTCCTCCATGCACTAGCTGAAATGTGGGCTGCTGTTCAGCTCGCACCGGCGCGTCCGACCGCTTCCGATGAAGCTTCGGTTACTGATACTAGACGTTGCAGATACAGGTCAACCATTCGGCGCGCCTGTCCGCACATAGATTTAAGACCGACAGTCTCGGGGGCCGCGACCGGGTCCCGTTTCGCCGAGGGCGAACACCGCCGATGGGCCGCTGACCTGCGAAGAGTAACGCCCCCACGGTGGCGGTCGATAGCTCTTGCGTTGCAGGCACTCTCGCGGGGCCTGGTAATCTCAACCGAAAGACGGCAACCGCTGGGCAGATGTTCTCGCCGAAAAAGCGGTGCATTAACTGGGGAAGGTGTCCACACATGAGGCTGTCGTTGAGCAAATTGGGCGTTGCGGTAGGCAGCGCGGCGGTGGCGTTGACGGCCGCGGCCGGGGTCGCCTCGGCTGACCCGTCGGACGCGATCATCAACACCACCTGCAACTACGGGCAGGTCATCGCGGCGCTGAACGCGACCGACCCGGCTGCCGCCCAGCAGCTGAACTCGTCCCCGGTCGCGCAGTCCTACATCCGCAACTTCCTGGCGGCGCCGCCGCCGAAGCGCCAGCAGATGGCCCAGCAGATCCAGGCCATGCCGTCGGCGCAGAAGTACTACGACGACATCAACCAGGTCGCGGTCACCTGTAACAACTACTGACCCGATCGCTTCGCACGAAGCGGTTCAGTAACCGCCGAGCAGGCGGCGTACCCGGCCCAGGGTTTCCGGCCCGACGCGGCTGCGAATGCGTGATGGATCGGCGGGCCTGCGGCCCCACAGCAGCAGCACGCGCGCGGCCGCGTCGGTTTCCAGGGTGGCCGGGCCGTCCGGTTCGGCCAACGCGATGGTGATCTGATCCGGATCGGCGGCCAGCACGACGTCGTCGGTGCCGTCGGCTCGCAGCCGCGCCTCGACGCGCTCGCCCGGCTCCAGCTGCTTGGCCCCCTTCACCAGCAGCGGCCTGCCGACCGCGAGGACACTGTGCGTGGTCATCCACGGCTCGGCCAGCCGGGCCCGGGCGGCCGGCTCGTCGCCGGTGATGTCCCAGCCGTGCAGGACGAGCTCCTCGCGCATGTGTTCGGCGAACCAGGGGACCTTCATGGTGCGGCCCGTCCAGGCGACATCGGTGTCGGCGGGCACCGCTTCGGCCGCCACCGCGACCTCGTTGAGGGTGACCATCCGGTCGGTCAGCGCGTCCCACAGATCCGCATCGTTCAAGGCGCGCAACGGGCCCTCGCGTTCCTCGAAGCCGCGGGTCGCGACGGGCTCACCCGCCAGATGGCCGCCCAGCACCCGGGCGAGCTCTTCGGCGTTGCCCGCCTGATGGACGACGATGTCGCGCACCGTCCACGCTTCACACCAAGTGCCGGCGTCGGGTCCGTGCCTGCGCACCGCATCCGCAAACGGCGCCCACTCGGGAAATCGGTCGTCGTCAATTCGTCGCTTCACGGCTTCGGGTATACCCGCCGCCTGTGACAAAAAAGCGAACTACGCGGCCAGGGTCGTGTAGTCGGTGGTGCGTTGCCGCCCCGGGCGGCCGATGCCCTCGGCGATCGCGATCAGCTCGGCCACTGTCTTGGCCGAGCCGAATTCCGAGCCGGCCATCCGCGAGATGGTCTCCTCCATCAACGTGCCGCCCAGGTCGTTGGCGCCGCCGTTCAGCATCACCTGCGTGCGCTCGACACCGAGCTTGACCCAGCTGGTCTGAATCTGAGATATGCGGCCGTGCAACATGATTCGCGCCAGCGCGTGCACCGCCCGGTTGTCGCGATGGGTGGGCCCGGGGCGCGACGCCCCCGCCAGATACAGCGGCGAGCTCTGGTGCACGAACGGCAACGGCACGAATTCGGTGAAACCGCCGGTGCGGTCCTGGATGTCGCGCAACACGTTGAGATGGCCGACCCAGTGCCGCGGGCTGTCGACGTGGCCGTACATCATGGTCGACGACGACCGCAGACCCACCTCGTGTGCGGTGCTGACGATTTCGATCCACAACGACGTCGGCAACTTGCCCTTGGTCAGCACCCAGCGCACTTCGTCGTCCAGAATCTCGGCGGCGGTGCCGGGGATAGTGTCCAGGCCCGCCTCGCGCAGGCTGATCAGCCATTCACGAATGCTCAACCCGCTCTTGGTCACACCGTTGGCGATCTCCATCGGCGAAAACGCGTGCACGTGCATCGACGGCACCCGCGCTTTGACCGCCCGGACCAGGTCGGCGTAGCCGGTGACCGGCAGCTCGGGATCGATGCCGCCCTGCATGCACACCTCGGTGGCGCCTTCGACGTGCGCCTCCCAGGCGCGGTCGGCGACCTCTTCGGTGGACAGCGAGTACGCGTCGGCGTCACCCTTGCGCTGCGCGAACGCGCAGAACCGGCACCCGGTGTAGCAGATGTTGGTGAAGTTGATGTTGCGGTTCACCACGAAGGTCACATCGTCGCCGACGGTCTCGCGGCGCAGCGTATCAGCAAGGGCAGCAACGGCTTCCAGCGCAGGGCCGTCGGCGGTCGCCAGCGACAGGTATTCGCTGTCGGAGCAGCCGGCGGGGTCGCGTTCGGCGGAGCGCAGCGCGGCGAGCACGTCGGTGTCTAGGCGTTCTGGCGCTTTGGCGCCTTGGGCGGCCAGCTCGTGCACGTGGGCACGGATCGATTCCCAGTCGCCGAAGGCGCTGTCGATATCGCTGCGGGTTTCGGTGTTGCGGCCCTCGCTGTCGATCGCCGCGTTGAGGTCGACCCGGCCCGAGGAGCCGACGTCGTCGGGCTCCTGCCAGGGCATCCCCACCGGGTTGACGTCGCGAGCCAGACCGGTCGCCGGATCGGCCAGCGCCGTCACGTGCCCCTGCACGCGCGGGTCGATCCAGGCCGAGCCCGCCTGCACGTATTTGGGCTGCGCGGTCAGCCGCTGAACCAGCTCGTAGCCGGCCTCGGCGGTGACGGCGGCCAGGTCGTCCAGGGCCGGCCACGGCCGCTCCGGATTCACGTGGTCGGGCGTCAGCGGGGAAACGCCGCCCCAGTCGTCGACTCCGGCGCCGATCAGCGCCAGGCACTCCGCGCGCGACACCAGGTTGGGCGGCGCCTGAATGCGCATCGCGGGGCCGAGCACCAGCCGCGCCACCGCCACGGTGGCCAGGTAGTCCTCGATGCCGGCGTCGGGGACGGCGGCCATCGCGGTGTGCTCCTTGGCCCGGAAGTTCTGCACGATCACTTCCTGCACGTGACCGAACTCCTTGTGCGACTTGCGAATCGCGTGCAAGGTGTCGGCCCGCTCGGCGAGCGTCTCGCCGATGCCGACCAGCAGGCCGGTGGTGAACGGAATCGACAACCGGCCCGCGTCGGTCAGGGCACGCAGCCGGACGGCCGGGTCCTTGTCCGGGCTGCCATAGTGCGCAAGCCCTTTCGTCTCGAACAGCCGCCGCGACGTCGTCTCGAGCATCATGCCCATCGACGGCGCCACCGGCTTGAGCCGCGCCATCTCCGACCAGCTCATCACGCCGGGATTCAGGTGCGGCAGCAGGCCGGTTTCCTCCAGCACCCGGATCGCCATCGCGCGCACGTAGGACAGCGTGGAGTCGTAGCCGCGCGCCTCCAGCCACTCGCGCGCCTCCGGCCAGCGATCCTCGGGCCGATCACCGAGCGTGAAAAGCGCTTCCTTGCAACCCAGTTCGGCGCCGCGGCGGGCGATGTCGAGAATCTCGTCGGGCTCCAGGTACATGCCGGCGCCCTCGGCGCGCAGCTTGCCGGGGACGGTGACGAAGGTGCAGTAATGGCAGGTGTCCCGGCACAGGTGGGTGACCGGGATAAAAACCTTGCGCGAGTAGGTGATCGGCAGCCCACCGCCCGGGCCGCGGCGTCCCGCCGACTCCAGACCCGCGTCGCGCACCCGCGCCGCGCTGGCACACAGATCCGCGAGATCGGCACCCCGCGCGGTCATCGCGACCGCCGCCTCGTCGATGTTCAGCGCCACACCATCTCGAGCCCGTCGCAATACCCGTCGCAGCGCGGAGGCACTGACCTCGGTGGCGGCCTTGGCCGGAACCACAGGGGTAGGCAGAGCGGTAGGCTCCTCGCCCGGAGTCAACAGCACCTTTGTGTAACTTCCCGACGATCGAATTTCATCCGTGCGTCCCAACATGTGAAAGCGTGGCACCCGTTGGCGGGTCCCGTCCGGGCAACAGTCAACAGTAGCGGCACACCCGCGCGGGTAAGCGGGCGACATCCCGGCCGGACGTCAGGCGCCCTGGCCGCGCCGCCACAGCACCCACACGGGCGGTACGACCCCCAGGACCAGCAGCAATAAGGCCGCGTAGGCCATCAGGCCGCGGCCGCCCAGGATGACGTCGTCGGCCGGGCCGCCCATGCTGATCACCGCCACCGTCAGCAGCCAGGTCCACAGCGGCAAGGCCGCGAGCCGCGGCGAGCGGGTCCAGCGACCGGCGGCCCACACCAGCGCCGCGTTGACCAGTCCGGAAATCAGGCCACTGATGGGAAACGGGACCGTCCCGATGTAGAGAGGCAGCAGCAGAGCTCCGGCAAGTGCGGAGAGCACCCCGTCGACCGCCAAGAGGGCCAACACGACGAAACGGATCGCGGGGTCGGTTGCGCCGCCGTCGTCAACGGACGCGACGCGTGGCTTGGTTTCGGTCAGGTCGGGACGCTGTCGATGTTGGACATGATGGAGCCGATAACCCACTGCAGGCTGTCCAGCCGGTCCTGCCAGTGTTGCTGATTAGGGTCCAGGTCGGGGTCCATGCGAATTCCTTCCGTGGCTGCCTGATTGGCAGCCTACCGCGTCGCGGCCGCGGGAAAACCAAGCCCTGCGAGCAGGTCCGTTTCCCAGCCGCGCCCGTCGCGCTCCCCCGCCGCGCCGGCCGCCAGGACGTAGTGCTCGTCGCCCAGTATCGGTATCGCCGCGTTGTTGGACAGCGCGCAGGCCCGACCGGTCGGCCCGACCACCACCTGGGTGGCGTGCGCGGCGAGCGCCGCCCGCTTGGCGTCCCGGGCCGCCGGGGCGGTCTCGACGACGGCGTCGATGTCGGCGTCGGCGTAGCCGAAAGTGAACTCTTCCTTGGGCGGGATCGACCACTCGGGCCGCAGATCCTCGGGCCTCAAGGCGTCCATGGCCGCCTCGAAGGTGCTCGCCGCGAAGACCGACCAGTACAACTTCGGTACGGGCCACGGCTCGCCGGGGAAGTCGGCGCCGGCTCCCGGTCCGGCCGCCGCGACGGCGGCCATCGTCACCCGGTGCGTGTGCACGTGATCGGGATGGCCGTAGCCGCCGCCCGGGTCGTAGGTCACGACGACGTGCGGGCGCTGCTCGCGAATGACGGCCACCAGCGCGCCGACGGCCTCGCGCTCGTCGGCGTCGATGAAGCGTTGCCGGTGCCGGCGGGGGGTGCCGCCCATGCCCGAATCGCGCCACCGGCCGGCGCCCCCGAGGTAGTGGGGCCCGCCGACGCCCAGCGCCCGCAGCGCGGCGGTCAGTTCGCCGATCCGGTAGCCGCCGAGTTGGTCCGCGCGATCGACGGCGAGTTCGGCCCAGCGGTCGCCGATCACCTCGCCCTCCTCGCCCAGCGTGCAGGTGACCACGCGGACGTCGGCCCCGCGGGCGGCGTAGTGGGCGATGGTGGCGCCGGTGCTGAGGCTTTCGTCGTCGGGATGCGCGTGGACGAACAAAAGCCGCGGCGTCTCAGGCATGGACGCACCCTACCGGCAGCTGCGCCGATTTCGGCAGCCCGGCGGCTACCCACCGGTAAGCGGCAGATAGGAACGCGCACGGCTACTATCAAGGGGTGCCTCAGCTAACGGACGCAGACCACACCGGCAGCCGGAGCCGTCGGCGAGGTGAAGTCCTCGAACGCGCCCTCTACGAGGCGACCCTGGCCGAGCTGACCGAGGTCGGTTACGGCGGCCTGACCATGGAGGGAATCGCCGCGCGGGCCCACACCGGCAAAGCCGCGCTCTACCGTCGCTGGGACACCAAGTGCGAGCTGGTGCACGCCGCTTTGGTTTTCGCGCTGCCGCCGCTGCCCGAGCTGCGTTCCGGCCGTTCCGCCCGAGAGAACCTGCTCGCGATGTTCACCGCCCAGCGCGACCTGCTGGCCGGAAAGACCGGCTTTCCCGGCCTGGACGTCATCCATCAGCTGTTACACGAGCCCGAGATGCGGGCCATCTTCGCCGACGCGGTGGTGCGGCCGCGGCTGACGATCGTGGAATCGATCCTGCAGGCCGCCATCGAGGACGGCGACCTCGACCCGAAGGTCGTCACGCCGCTCACCGCCCGCATCGGGTCGGCCCTGATCAACCAGCACTTCGTGCTGAACGGCTCGCCGCCGAACCGGCGCGAGCTGGCGCTGATCGTCGACACGGTAATCCCGCCGCGGGCCGCCGACTGAGGGCGCGGGCTACGGCCCGGTCTTGATCCACTGGCCGGCGTCGCCGACGATGCCGACCGGAACCGCACCGGACAAGCTGACGTTCTGCACGCTCGGGCCGGCCGCGACGATCGTGGTGTCCTGCAGGATCGGCAGCACGGTGGACATGTTCCACAACCGCGGTTCCACTGCGGTGATCACGTCGTTGATGTTCTTGGTGCCGTTGAGGGCCGCGTCGATGTTCGACTGGATGCTGCGATCGCAGATCCCGGTCAGGTTCGACGGAGCCTGCACCAGGGCGTTGGGGTCGGCGGGACGGCTGGGTGGCGGCGTCGTCGTCGGGGTCGTCGATGTGGCGGCCGGGCCGGTGGACGGCCTCGGACCGGCGGGCGTGGCGGGCGCGGGCACCGGCCCGTTGGAGATCGGTACCTGGGTCGATTCCAGTGCGCGACAGCCGTATCGGGAGGCGAGCCGGGTCGCCAGGTTTCCGCCCGCCTGATGCCAGCCGACGATCGCGTCCACCCGGTTGTCGTTCAGCGCGTCGTGGTACAGGGTGACCGGGTCCAGCGCCAGCACGGTCGCGGCGATGCCGACGTTGCGCAACCGGTCGGCGGCCGTATTGGCCACCGCGACCGCGGTCGGGTCGTTCGCCGCCACCCCGATGACCAGTGAAAGCTGTTGGCCGTCCTTGCTGATCCGGCCGCGGATGACCTCGGGCGGCCCGGTGTTCGGCGGGGCTGATGGCGGCGGCGCCGCCGAAGCCGAAGTGTTGGGTTCGACCTTGTATCCGGCGCCCTCCAGCAACGCCAGCGCGGCCGGCGTCGTCATCGCCGGGGGCGCGGTCGGCTCGTATCCCGGGTCGCTCGGCGCGCGGATCTGGGCCTGGTCGAGGGTCACGGTGTTGTCGCTGCCGGCGCCCACGGCGGCGAGCAGGTCGACGTCGAGCAGCCCCAGGATCGCCTTACGCACTTGCGTGTCGGCGAGTTTGGCCTCGGTGGCCCGCAGCGTGAGCTGCATGACCCGCGGCGTCACGATCCGGGCGGTCCGCACGTCGGGGATGGCGGACAGCTGCGCGAAGGCCGCCGAGCCGCCATGCACCTGCGCCACCTGAGTGTCGCCGTTGCGCACGGAATCGGCCAGCGCGGCCGGTGCACCGGCGCGCCGGAAGAGGATGAGCCCGGGTTTGGCCGGCGGCCCCCAGTAGCGGTCGTTGCGCGCCACCAGGATCTCGTCGCGCTGCGGGTCGATGCTTTCCACGCGGAACTGCCCGCCGGTGACCGGAAGCGCCCGGGCCAGGCCGGCCGCGAAGCCCCCGGGCACGTCCTTGACGATGTGCGCCGGAAGGATGTTGCTGAACAGCTCTTTCCACGACGGATAGGGTTCGGCGAAGGTGACCACCGCCTGCTTGCCCCCCTCCAGGGACTGCACGCCGGTGATGAGGTCATACCCGGCCGGGTCGACGACCCCGGGCTGGCTGACCATCTGGTGCCACAGGTACCAGAAGTCGTCGGCGGCGATCGGCGCGTTGTCGGTCCACTGCGCCTCCGGCCGGATCTTGTAGGTCACCGTGAATGGATTCTGGCTGGTCACGTCGGCCGACACCAGCAGCGTCGGGTCCATCTCCCAGCGCGAGCCGGTCGGCGTGTTGGGGTCGGGGACCGGCCGGAAGGCGCTGGGCAACACCAGGGCGCTGATCGCCGCGTTCACCGGCGACAGGTCGGACAGCAGGTGCGGGTTGAAACCCGCGCCGATCGAGTCGATGCCCATGATGATCTCGCTGACCCGAGGCGGCGGCGGCACCGAATTGTGCGGCGTATCGGTGCTCTGCGGGGCCGGCGGCGGGTTGACCGTGCAGGCCGACAGGACGAGTCCGACCAACGAGACCAGGCCGCCGAGCACCATGAACAAGCGGCGGACGCGTCTCGGCACGCCGATCAGGGTATCGAGCAGCTGCCCAGCAGGCCGTCCGACCACCCGGTGTTAACCCCGCGCCTTGGCGCGCGACCGGCTGCGGGCCCGGGAGGTGGCGTCCAGCTCGACCTTGCGCACCCGCACGATCTCCGGGGTCACCTCGACGCATTCGTCTTGCGCGCAGAACTCCATGGCCTGCTCGAGATCGAGCTCGAGCGGGCGGGCCAACGTCTCGATGACATCGGCGGTCGACGAGCGCATGTTGGTCAGCTTCTTCTCACGCGTGACGTTGATGTCGAGATCCTCTGCGCGCGGGTTGATTCCGACGACCATGCCCTCGTAGGTGTCCTGGCCGGGCTCGACGAAGAACTGGCCCCGGTCGGCGAGCTGAATCATCGCGAACGGTGTGATGGTGCCGGCCCGGTCGGACACCAGCGAGCCGGTGTGGCGGGCCCGGATCTCCCCCGCCCACGGCCGGTAGCCGTCGAATACGGCGTTGGCGATGCCGGTGCCGCGGGTCAGGGTGAGGAAGTCGGTGCGGAAGCCGATCAGGCCGCGGCTGGGCACGATGAAGTCCATCCGGACCCAGCCCGCCGCGTGGTTGGTCATCTCTTCCATCCGGCCCTTGCGGGCGGCCATCAGCTGGGTGATCGCGCCGACGAACTCGTCGGGGCAGTCGATGGTCATCGCCTCGAACGGCTCGTGCAACTTGCCGTCGATCGTCTGGGTGACCACCTGCGGCTTGCCGACCGTGAGCTCGAAGCCCTCGCGGCGCATCTGCTCGACCAGCACCGCCAGCGCGAGCTCGCCGCGGCCCTGCACCTCCCAGGCGTCCGGCCGGTCGATGTCGACGACCTTGATGGAGACGTTGCCGACGAGTTCGGCGTCCAGCCGCGACTTCACCATGCGGGCGGTCAGCTTGTGGCCCTTCACCTTGCCCGCCAGCGGCGAGGTGTTCGTCCCGATGGTCACGGAGATGGCGGGCTCGTCGACGGTGATGCGCGGCAGCGCGTGCGCGTGGTCCGGATCGGCCAGTGTGTCGCCGATCATGATCTCCGGAATGCCCGCGACGGCGACGATGTCCCCGGCGATCGCCTCGTCGGTGGGCGTGCGTTCCACGCCTTCGGTCACCAGAAGTTCGGTGATCTTCGCCCCCGTGATGACGGGATGCCCGTCCACCTCGCGCATCCAGGCCACCTGCTGGCCCTTGCGGATCCGGCCCTTGTAGATGCGGATCAGCGCGAGCCGGCCCAGGAAGGCCGACGCGTCGAGGTTGGTGACCAGCGCCTGCAGCGGCGCCTCGGGGTCGCCCTGCGGCGGCGGGATGTGCTCGAGCAGGACGTCGAACAGCGGGTCGAGGTTGTCGCCCTGCGGGTTCTCGCCGTTGGCCGGTTCGGTCGTGCTGGCGATGCCGGCCCGGCCCGAGGCGTACAGCGTCGGCAGGTCGAGCGCGGCCTCGGCGGCCTTCTGCGCTTCCTCGTCGAGGTCCGATGCGACATCGAGCAGCAGGTCGTGGCTCTCCGAGACGACCTCGGAGATCCGGGCGTCCGGCCGGTCGGTCTTGTTGACGACCAGAATCACCGGAAGATGGGCGGCCAGGGCCTTGCGCAGCACGAAACGGGTCTGCGGCAGCGGGCCCTCGGAGGCGTCGACCAGCAGCAGCACCCCGTCGACCATGGACAGTCCGCGCTCCACCTCACCACCGAAGTCGGCGTGGCCCGGGGTGTCGATGACATTGATGACGGTCGTCGTTCCGTCCGCATTCTTGCGATGCACGGCCGTGTTCTTGGCCAGGATCGTGATGCCCTTTTCCTTCTCCAGGTCCCCGGAGTCCATCAGGCGCTCGACCGCGTCGTCACCGCGGTGGTGCAGCGCGCCGGACTGCCGCAGCATCGCGTCAACCAGGGTGGTCTTTCCGTGGTCGACGTGGGCGACGATGGCGACGTTGCGAAATAGCACGTCGGTGATTGTGGCAGCGGGGGCCCCGGATAGCGAACCGGCTGGTAGCCGGTTCGCCCCTTGCCGCCCCGCTACCAGCCCCGCCGGCGTGGTGCGGTGCCGACGAGTTCGCCCTTGGCCGCGGCCTCGCGGCTGCGGTAGACGATGTAGGGCCGGAACAGGTAGACGACCGGGGCGCTGAACACGTGCACCAGCCGGGTGAACGGCCACAGCGTGAACAGCACCATGCCGATCAGGGCGTGCAGCTGGTAATCCAGCGGCGCGTTGATCATCACCTCACCGTGCGGCTGGAATATCCAGATCCGGCGGAACCACATGCCGACGGTGTAGCGGTAATGGAACTCGCCGCCGTGCGGGCCGGTGCCGATCAGATCGCAGTACAGGCCCACCACGATCGCCAGCAGCAGCACCACATACATCACCTTGTCGCTGCGGCTGGTGGCCATGGTCACCGCCGGGCGGGTGAACCGCCGGTAAATCAGCAACCCGATGCCGATCAGCGTGGCGATGCCGGCGGTCGACCCGGCGATGACCGCCTGCAGGTGATAGAAGTGATCGCTCATCTTCATCATCTGGGTGACCTTCGGCGGAACGAACAGGCCCATCACGTGTCCGGCGAACACCGCCAGGATGCCGAAATGAAAGATGGGGCTGGCGATGCTCAGCAGCCGCGACTCGTAGATCTGCGACGAGCGTGAGGTCCAGCCGAATTTGTCGTAGCGGTAGCGCCACCAGGTGCCCACGATCAGCACCGACAACGTGACGTAGGGCGCGATGTCCCAGAACAGGACGTTGCTAAACACTTGGCGTTCCTTTGCGGGGTGGCACGGTCAGGGTAAACGGTTGCAGCCCAACGGCTTCCGCCGGTGGTCCGGCTTTCGCCAGCCGCTCGGCGCGGCGAACCTCCTGATCGGTTGCGGCGGGCAGGGTCTCGCAGACCGCCGCGACCGTCGGCTCGTATGGCGACTCGGCGTCGGCCAGGGCGCCGCGCAGCACGTCGATCGGAACCCGGTGCTGGTCCAGCAGTCGCCGCCCGGCCTCGGGATCGACGGTGGCGGCGAATTCGAGCACCACCGTCAGATGGTCGGGCGCCTCGCCTCCGGGCGGCGTCACACCCGCCTCCCGGTAGGCGGTGGCGAACGCCAGCATCTCGCGGCCGCGGTTGCGGGTGTCCCCCGCGGTCCAGTAGGTCAGGTACATCGTGCAGCGCCGGCGCATGTCGAAGGTGGCGACGTAGTCCATCGCGGCGGCCATCGGCTCGCGGGCGCGCAGCGCCGCGACCGTCTGCCCGAGCAGCGCCGCCGGCGGACCGCTGATGTGGGCGAGCAGCTCGTCGACGGCATCCAGGCGCCCGGCCAACCCGTCGTCGGGGTAGACCAGCAGCAGCGACGCCGCCTGCCACACCAGGCGGTCCTGCATCGCCCGGTTAGCGGAGCGCTCGCGAAGCGCCGCAAGCAGTTTCACCGCTGCCGCCCCTCGGGAAACATCCCGGCGGGCGCCTGGCCGCCGCCCCAGTTGAGCAGGTTCACCCGACCGGACGGCCGCAGGTTACCGGGATCGTCGCCGCGCTGCTTGAGGGTGTGGAAGGTCTCGACGGACACCGGCGTCAGATCCGACTCGTACATGCCGGGCCCGCCGTCACCCGTCAGCGAGCAACCCATCTCCTCGAGGTCGCGCGCCTGCGGCGCGAAGGCGGTCGGAATGACGTAGCGCTCTTCGTATTTCGCGATGGCGAGCAGCCGGTACATCTCGTAGATCTCTTCTTCGGTCAGGCCGACCGAATGCGGGATGTGTGGCTGGGTCTCGCGGCCGAGGTTGATGTCACGCATGTAGGAACGCATCGCGGCCAGCCGCCGCAGCACGCCCTCGACCACCGCGGTGTCGCCGGCGGTGAATAATTCGGCCAGATACTGCATCGGGATGCGCAGCGCGTCCAGCGCGCCGAACAGGTTGCCGAGGTCCTCCCCGTCGTGCCCGTCGCGGCTGACCGCGTCGACCACCGGCGAGAGCGGCGGGATGTACCAAACCATCGGCATGGTGCGGTATTCCGGGTGCAACGGCAGCGCCACCTTGTAGGTGTGGATCAGCGCATAGATCGGGGAACGTTGTGCGGCCTCGATCCATTCGTCCGGAATGCCCTCCGCCCGGGCGGCTGCGATGACCTCCGGATCGCCTGCGTCCAGCAGGATCTCGCACTGCGCCGGATAGAGATCGGTCTCCTTCTCTACCGACGCCGCCTGAAGCACCCGGTCGACGTCGTAGAGCACCACGCCCAGGTAGCGAAGCCGCCCCACGCAGGTCTCCGAACAGATGGTGGGCAGGCCGACCTCCATCCGGGGGTAGCACAGCGTGCACTTTTCGGCCTTGCCCGTCTTGTGGTTGAAATAGACCTTCTTGTAAGGACATCCGGACACGCACATCCGCCAGCCGCGGCAGCGGTCCTGGTCGACCAGCACGATGCCGTCCTCGCTGCGCTTGTACATCGCGCCCGACGGGCACGACGCCACGCAGGACGGGTTGAGGCAGTGCTCGCAGATGCGGGGCAGGTAGAACATGAAGGTTTCTTCGAGCGAGAGTTTGACCTCTTCGCTGACCTTCTTCAGGATCGGGTCCTCGGACAGGATCTCCGGCGACCCGGCCAGGTTGTCGTCCCAGTTCGGCCCCCACGAAATCTTCATCGGCTCACCGGTTATCAGGCTCTTGGGTGCGGCCGTCGGGAAGGTGTCACCCGCGGGTGCCGTGGTCAGGTTTTCGTAGTCGTAGGTCCAGGGCTCGTAGTAGTCGCCGATGAGGGGCAACTTCGGGTTGGCGAAGATCCGCAGCAGCTTGTGCAGGCGGCCGCCGTCGCGCAGCCGCAGCCGGCCCTTCTTGTCGCGGATCCAGCCTCCGCGCCACCGCTCCTGGTCCTCATAGGTGCGTGGATAGCCTTGTCCGGGACGGGTTTCGACGTTGTTGAACCACACGTATTCGGTACCGGACCGGTTGGTCCAGGCCTGCTTGCAGGTCACCGAACAGGTGTGACAACCGATACACTTGTCGAGGTTCATCACCATCGCCAACTGCGCCATGACCTTCATCGCGGTCCCCCCTTTCGCGCCGTTTCGGTGCGCATCAGTACCGCACCTCCTGGCTGCGACGACGCACCACGGTCACCTCGTCACGCTGGTTACCGGTCGGCCCAAGGTAGTTGAACGCGAACGCGTGTTGGCCGTAGCCGCCGGCCAGGTGGCTCGGCTTGATGCGCACCCGGGTCAGCGCGTTGTGGTTACCGCCGCGCTTGTTGTTGGTTTCGGAGCGCGGCGTGTCCACGGTGCGCTCTTGGACGTGATAGACGAATACCACGCCGTCGGGCATCCGGTGGCTGACGATCGCCCGGCACACGTAAATGCCGTTGACATTCACCGCCTCGACCCAATCATTGTCGCGCACTTGAATTTTCGCCGCGTCTCCCGGGCTCATCCACATCGTCGGGCCACCGCGGGACAACGAGAGCATGTACAGGTTGTCCTGGTAGGTGGAGTGGAACGACCACTTCGAGTGCGGCGTCAGGTAGCGGACGGTGAGCCCGATGCCGTCCTCGCATGCGCCGAGTGTGGGCTGGCCGAACAGGCGTGCCATGTCCAGCGGCGGCCGAAAGACCGGCAGGTGCTCGCCGAGCTCCTCGATCCAGTCGTGCGCGAGATAGAAATGCATTCGCCCGGTGAGGGTGTGGAACGGTTTGAGGTTTTCGATGTTGATGGTGAATGGCGCGTAGCGACGGCCACCCGTCTCGCTGCCCGACCACTCCGGGCTGGTGACCACGGGAACGGGCCGCGCCTGGGTGTCGGCGTAGCTGATCCGCTTGTCCTCGCTGCCCTCGGCCAGATGCACCAGCCGCTGACCGGTGCGCTTCTCCAGTTCGTGGAAGCCCTCGACCGCCAGCCGCCCGTTGGTCGTTCCGGACAGCAGCAGCAGCACGTCTGCCATCCGCGACGCCGTGGTGATGGCCGGACGGCCCGCCGCCACACCGGATTTCAGCACCCCGAACTTGGCGGCGAGCTCCTCGACCTCGCGGAAGGGGTGCACCGTGATGCCCTTGGTGGTCAGTCCGAATTTGTCGACCAGCGGGCCCAGGGTGAGCCACTTGTCGTAGATGGCGGTGTAGTCGCGCTCCACCACGGTGAGCTTGCCCATCGTCCGCCCCGGCACCGGCGTCGCGCCGGAGTGCAACCAATCCTGCTCGGTGCCATCGGGATAGGCCATCGCGTCCGGGGTGTCGTGCTGCAGCGCGGTGAGCACCACGTCGGTGCGGGTGCCCAGGTGGTCCTTGGCCATGGCGCTGAAGGCGCGGGCGATCGCGCCGAAAGCGTCGAAGTCCGAACGGGTTTCCCACGGCGGATCGGTCGCGGCGCTGAACGCATGCACGTAGGGGTGCATGTCGGTGCTGGCGATGTCAGCCTTCTCGTACCAGGTCGCCGCGGGCAGCACGACGTCGGACACCAGCGTCGTCGAGGTCATCCGGAAGTCGATCGACATCATCAGGTCGAGCTTGCCCTCGGGGATGTCCCCCTCGCAGACCACGTCGGCGGGCCGGACCCCGTCCTCCGGCGGCAGCGCCGAAGCGTTGGAGTCGGTACCCAGCAGATGGCGCAGGAAGTACTCGCCGCCCTTGCCCGACGATCCGATCAGGTTGGCGCGCCAAACGGTAAGCACGCGCGGCCAATTCACGGGATTGTCGGGATCGGTCACGGCGAGCCTCAGCTTGCGTTGGCCGAGCTGTTCGGCGACGTAGTCGGCGACGTCGCGATCGGCGGCGCGTGCCTCGTCCGCGACGTCCAGACTGGACCGGTCGAATTGGGGGTAATACGGGCTCCACCCCATGGCCACCGAGGACGCCAGCAGATCCATGGTGTGCTTGCCCGCGAACCTGCCCCGGCCCACCGGGCTGGTCAGTTTGTCCGCGCCGTAGCCGTCGTAGCGCCACTGGTCGGTGTGTGCGTACCAGTACGACGCGCCGGGCACCTGCCGCGGTGGGCGCACCCAGTCGGTGGCCATCGCCATCGTCTGGAAACCGGTGAGGGGGCGCACCTTTTCCTGGCCGACGTAGTGGGCCCAGCCACCGCCGTTGCGGCCCATCGATCCGGTCAGCATCAGCAGCGCGAGCACCGCACGGTAGATCGCGTCGCTGTGGAACCAGTGGCAGATGCCGCCACCCATGATGATCATGGAGCGGCCCCCGGATTCCTCGGCGCTGTGCGCGAATTCCCGTGCCACCCGGATGGCCTGGGCGGCCGACACGCCGGTGATCGCTTCCTGCCATGCCGGGGTGTTCTGCTGGGTGGCGTCGTCATAGCCGGTGGGCCATTCGCCGGGCAAACCGGGCCGCGCCACGCCGTATTGGGCGAGCATCAGGTCGAAGACGGTGCACACCAGGTGTTTACCGATGCGGCGCACCGGGACACCCCGCGCCACGGTGGTGCCCTCGCCGTCGACGGTGTTGAAGCTGGGCAGGTGGACCAGCGCGCTGTCCTCATCCCCGCCGCGGTGGTGGGCGTCGCGCACGCTGAGCGCCGGCGTCAGGTCGCCGAGGTCGAGATTCCATTTCCCGACGCCCGATTCGCCGTACCGGAACCCCAGCGAACCATGCGGCACCACAACCGAATCGGTGCTTTCGTCGAGCACGGCGGGCTTGAGCGCCGCGTTCTCCACGGCCTCCCCCAGATCCGCGGCCGTGAGGTTCTTTCCCGGCACCAGCATGTCGCCGCGTTCCTCGAGCTTGATCAGAAACGGCAGGTCGGTGTAGCGGCGCGAATAGTCGGTGAAGAACGGAACCTGCTTTTGCACATAGCATTCCGAGAGGATGACGTGGCCCATCGCCATGGCCAGCGCCCCGTCGGTGCCGGCCGCACAGGGCATCCACTCGTCGGCGAACTTGGTGTTGTCGGCGTAATCCGGGCTGACGGTCACCACCTTGGTGCCGCGGTAGCGCGCCTCGGCCATCCAGTGTGCGTCGGGCGTGCGGGTGATCGGGACGTTGGAGCCCCACATCATCAAATACGCCGCGTCCCACCAGTCCCCGGATTCGGGCACGTCGGTCTGGTCGCCGAAGACCTGCGGCGAGGCGACCGGCAGGTCGGCGTACCAGTCGTAGAACGACGTCATGGGGGCGCCGATCAGCTCGAAGAACCGCGAGCCCGCGGTGTAGGACACCATCGACATCGCGGGGATCGGCGAGAACCCGGCGACGCGATCCGGCCCGTAGGTCTTGATGGTGTGCACGTGGGCGGCGGCGATCAGCTCGGTGGCCTCGGCCCAGGTGACCCGGACCAATCCACCCTTCCCGCGCGCCTGCTGATAGCGGCGGCGGCGCTCCGGATCGGACTGGATGTCGGCCCAGGCCAGCACCGGGTCGCCGAGCCGCGCCTTGGCCTCCCGAAACATTTCGACCAGCACGCCCCGGGCGTACGGGTAGCGCACGCGGGTCGGCGAGTAGCTGTACCAGGAAAACGACGCACCACGCGGACAGCCGCGCGGCTCATACTCGGGCCGGTCCGGCCCCACCGACGGGTAGTCGGTCTGCTGGGTCTCCCAGGTGATGATCCCGTCCTTGACGTAGATCTTCCACGAGCACGATCCCGTGCAGTTCACCCCGTGCGTGGAGCGAACCACCTTGTCGTGGCTCCAGCGGTCGCGGTAGAACACGTCGGCTTCGCGGCCGCCCTCCCGCGTCACGGTGCGCAGGTCGGCCGAGATCTCGCCCGGCGTGAAAAACCGCCCGCTGCGCTCCAAGAGCTCCTCGAGCACTCCGCCAATGTGAGGTGTGACAGTCAAGAAGTACTCCTCCAATTCGGTAGCGTCGCGCCTCGTAGGCGGGCCGTTCGTTCGACCCGGCGTGCGTTGTGTTCGGCAATCAGCCCATTGATCCACCCGCCCGCACCAGCTCGGATCGGCTCAACGCTCGGCATTTCAGGCCCGCGGGCTGGGGGGCGATACAGCACCAGCATAGGTCTGCGCCGAGGGCGAAATCAGGTCCGCCGCGCGTGGACAAAATACGTAAAAAGGCGTCATGAGCATCGGTTTTTGCGCACCCTTCAGCGTCCCGGCCCGGCGCCGAGGCCGTGACGGGACGGGACGGTCTGAACAAGCATTCGGCTCGATATCGGCACGCACATCCAGGGCAGCTTCGTGTGGCGTCGTTATTACAAGTCATATTGTTCTATTCAGTTCACTGCGAAGACCTGCAACGCGGCTGTACATAAGCTGCCGGAAGTCTGTGGACTTGTTATGAGGCACCGGTCAAAGGGCCCGGGCCAGGTCCCCCAACCAGCCACGATCGGCCGGAACCCAGTCGAGATCGCGCAGCTCAGCCGCCGTGATCCAGCGCAACGCGCGATGATCGCGGGCGTCGGGCTCGCCGCGAAGCAGGCGCACCCGGTAGGCCCGCAGCGTGAACCGCCCGTCCACCGCGACGTCGGCGCCCAGCCGGTCGCCCACCACGACGTCGCCGACCGCCAGGCCCAGCTCCTCGGCCAGTTCGCGGGCCAGCGCGTCACGCTCGGTTTCTCCCGGCGCCACCTTGCCCCCGGGCAGCTCCCAGCGGCCGGCCAGCTCCGGCGGACGGACACGTTGTGCCACCAAGACCTTGGAGTCGCAGATCACGGCGCCCGCGACGACGATCTGGGTCGGCATGGCCAGTGACGGTATACCGTCAGGGCCCGCAGCCCGGCACGGCGCCCTCGACCGGCGAAGACCAAATTCATCTCGAATGGCATCGAACCCATCCGAAATGGATCGAATTCCCTTGCGGCACAACGGTTCCGTTCCGGTTTCGGCGTCGGCGTGGGATACTCGGTCGTAGCCGGTCACTATCTCTATCAGGCACTTCCAGGAATGGGGGTTGGACATGACCACCGAACCCGCACCGACGTTCTCCCGCACATTCAGGGGCTATGACACGGACGCGGTCGATACCTACATTCAAGTGTTGCTCGCCAAGCAGAAGTTCCTGACCGACGAAGTCCAGAACCTCAGGGCCCAGCGAAACGAATTCGGCGATGAAGCGGTCGCACTGCGGATCGAAGTCGCCTGCCTCAAGGACGAGGTCGCCCTCCTCTCAGACACCTCGCCGTCGCCCTACGCGATGCAACATCGGATGGCGAAGTTGCTGCGGCGTGCGCTCGATGAGATCTCGCAGATGCAAGACGAGTCGCGCGCCGAAGTGGAAGGGCTGATCGCCCAGGCCGAGGCCGAGGCGGAGGCCGCCCAACAAGAGCACCGGGAGTTGCTGGTGGACATCGCCGCGCAACGCAAGGCGCTGGAGACGGAGTGCGAGGCAACCAGGCAGGAGCTCGACGCCGAACTCGCCAGGATGCGCGCCGAAGCCCGGTCGGCGATCGATGAGGCGTGGCAGGAAGCCCAGCGCGAGCGCGACCAACTGCTCGCCGAGGCAAAGCAGCGGGCTCGCCATTCCGATGAGCAGGCCCGCAAAGCGCTGGGTGAGGCTAACCAGCGGCGAATCATGATCCTGGAAGAACTCATGGGCGTGGCCCACGACCTGCAAAGGGTTCCGGCGATCCTCGAGACGGCATACCAGGAACGAAACAACCCGCCCGAGGAAAGCGTGGTGGTGCAGCTGGATCAGAAAAGCCCGGCACCGGGTCCGGCCGTCGCCTCGTAAATAGCCATTCCGTCGGGAAGGGCCGCGAATTCGTCTCCCGCGGCAAGGCTGACGACGGTATAACGTCGGGTGTATGGCTGTGTTAACGGATGAGCAAGTAGACGCCGCACTGCCCGATCTCAACGGATGGGAGCGCGCCGACGGCGCCCTGCGCCGCTCCATCAAATTTCCGAGTTTTCTCGCCGGCATCGATGCCGTACGCCGGGTGGGCGAGCACGCGGAGAGCAAGGACCATCACCCGGACATCGATATTCGTTGGCGGACAGTGACTTTCGCCCTCGTCACACACTCCGAGGGCGGCATCACCAACAACGACATCGACATGGCCCGCGACATCAACGGCATCGTCGACAACTAGACGGCGGCGGCGCCCGCCTGCGCGGTCTGCCGGCTGCCGCTAACGGCGATCCAGATCAACGTCGCCACCGCCGCCACGATGTAGATCAGCCCCGCCCACGCCAGGTACCAAGGCCGGCTCATCTGCCAGATGGTCGGTTGGGCGAAGCTCAGCAACCACGGCACGCCGATCACGGCGAGTGCCAGCCAGCCCCAGCCCACGATGCGCGCTCCGCGCAGCTCGCGCAGCGGGCCGTGGATCGCCCAGATCATCAACGGCACCAGCCACACCCAGTGGTGGGTCCACGAGATCGGCGAGAGCAGCAGCCCGAACAGCTCCACCACCAGGAGCCGGCCCAGCCGATCGGCGGAGTCCAGGGCGCGCCAGGCCAGCGCGGCCAGCACCGCCGTGACGGCGACGGCGGCCAGCAGCAGCGGGCCGAATCCCACGTCGTGGCCCAGGATCCGGGAAATGCCGCCGCGCCAGGACTGATTGAACGAGGTGGCGATGGGACCCACCCGATGGGCATCGCCCAACAGGTCGGTGAAGTAGTAACGAGTCTGATCGCCGACCACCAGGACCGAAATCCCAATGGTGGCAACGAAAATGACCGCGGAGAACACCGCGGCACCCCACCGGCGGGCGCCGACCAGATAGACGCCGGAGATCGCGGGGGTCAACTTGATCCCGGCCGCCACGCCCACCAGTAGCCCCGACAGCCACCACCGAGTCGTGAGGACAGCCCACAGCACCGCGGTCATCAGCAACACGTTGACCTGTCCGTAATCGAATGTGCTGCGCAGCGGTTCGATCCAGATGGCGACCGCCGTCCACAACATCGCGACACGCCGGCCGGCGCCGGCGGCCACGCCCATCAGGCGCTGGCTGAGCCGGACCGCGCCGTACAGCGCGGCCATGGTGGCGACCTGCCAGAGGAAGGCGACGAGGCCGAACGGCAAGAGGTGCAGCGGGTAGAAGACGACCGCCGCGAACGGGGGGTAGGTGAACGGCAGCGGGAAGTCCGGCGTCTGGTCGGCGTAGACGTAGCTGTACAGGGTGCCGGGGTGGTCGATCGCGGCCGACCCGCCGAGGTACACGTGCAGGTCGACGAAGTTCGCGCCGTTGGGAGCCAGATACGTCCATGCCAGCCGCGCTGCGATGCTCGCGATGAGCAGCATCGGCGCGGCCGCCTGAAGGAGACTCGCCAACCGCTGGGGCGTGGGTGCCGCCGGAGCGGCCGAGGTGGTGTCTATCCGCCCGACTTTAGCGAGCGGGGTACGCGCCGCGGCGCCGTCGGTCCCCACTCAGCTTCGTGCAGGGCTGTTTTCGGCCGTTCGGTCACCCTTCTCACTCGTATCAATAACGACTCTATAAATGCCACACGTGTCACTTGAGTCCCATCTGCATCAAAGTAACTTCAGCGCCGGACCTGTAATCGATCAATCAGGGAGAGTCATGCCAACCATCTGGACTTACATGCGTGCAGCCGCCGTCGTGGTCGGTTCGTCCGCAGCGCTATTGACGGGCGGTATCGCCCACGCCGACCCCGTGCCGGCCCCGGCCGTGCCGAACATTCCGCAGCAGCTGATCAGTTCGGCGGCCAACGCACCGCAAATCCTGCAGAACCTCGCGACCGCACTCGGCGCCACGCCGCCGGCGGCTCCGGCCACTCCGGGTATCAGCTTCCCGGGTGTTCCGGCGGCCACCGCTCCGGCAACCGCGGCGGCTCCGGCGGCGGGTCTTCCGTCGATTCCCGGACTGACCGCGCCGACCAGCCCCGCCGGCCAGGTGCCTTCTCCGGCGGCCAACCCGTTCGTTCCGGGGCTGGCGCAGTCGGCGACCCCCGCCGCGCCGTCGACGGCGACCGGCGGTATTCCGGGGATGATCCAGGGCCTTACGGGTGCGCAGCCGGCGGCTGCGGGTCCCGCCGCCCCGTCCGCTCCGTCGATCCCGGGCCTGCCCGCGATCCCTGGGCTGTCCTCTCCGGCGGCACCGGCCACTCCGCCGGCTCCGCAGCTTCCGCAGGCGCAGGTCAACATGCCGGCGATGCCGGCCGGCCTGCCGGTCAGTGTGCCTCCGAAAGTGACGCTCCCGCAGGATCTGCCGGCGCTCGCTTCGGGTCAGGCTCCGGCCGCACCCGCGGCACCGGCGGCACCCGCGCCGGCGGCCAGCCCCGCCGGACCGGTATCGCCGCTGTTGGCCGCCCTGCCCTGATCTGCTTCGTAACCGGCTAAACCACTACCGAGAACCGGAGGACACACACCGTGGCAACCACTTGGAATCTGTCCAAAGGTTTGGCCGCTGTCGTCACGGCATCGGCTGTCGCGTTCGGGCTCTGCCCGAGCGCGGCAGCCGACCCGGCGGCACCGCAGCCGACACCGCAACCGAACGCGACCCCAGGACTGCCGGGCCTGCCTGCCCTGTCGCAGCTGAGCCCGCTCATCCAGCAGGCGGCCACCGACCCGCAGCAAGCGACACAACTGCTGATGGCCGCGGCGCAAGCCTTCGCGCACAATCCGAGCACGCCCAACGAGTCGAAAAACGTTGCGGCCGCGGTTAATCAGTTCGTCGCCGAGCCCAGCGCGCCAACACAACACGTGCCCGCGGAAGGGGTGGAGCCCGGTTTGCAGGCCCACCTGCCGGCCGGCATCAACCCGGCCCACGCGGCCGGCCCGGCACCCGCGGCGGCACCCGAGGCGGCCCCCGCTCCCGCCGCCGCTCCGGCACCCGCCGCCGCGCCCGCTACGGCTCCGGCACCCGCTGCGGCTCCGGCGCCCGAGGCGCACCTGCCGGCCGGCATCGACCCGGCCCACGCGGCCGGTCCCGCGCCCGCCGCGGCACCCGCCGCACCGGGTCCCGTCCAACCGGCCAACGTGCCTGCCGCGGCTCCGGTCCCGGCGCCACCGGCCCCGGCCGCAGCACCACCCCCGCCCGCAC
>NZ_BAAGDE010000058.1:0-42002 GCF_054660795.1 Mycobacterium sp. MUNTM1 | reverse complement strand
GGGGGGGGGGGGGGGGGGGGGGGGGGGGGGGGGGGGGGGGGGGGGGGGGGGGGGGGGGGGGGGGGGGGGGGGGGCCCCCGGGGGGGGGGGGGGGGGGGGGGGGGGGGGGGGGGGGGGGGGGGGGGGGGCCCCCCCCCCCCCCCCCCCCGCCGCGGGGTGCACCACCATCATCAAAGGACACGGTGCCTCGATGCTCTACGACCCTTTCCACGTCGGGGGCCTGCTGGCGGTCGACGGCCCAAGCGGACCTCGCAGCGACGCACCCCAACCCACCGGCACAGTGGAAAACACCGACCATGGTGAGGACGACACTTTGGTGCTGTTGTCGGTCAACGACATTCAAAGTTTCTGGCGCTCCAACTACAGCAAATTTTTCAAAGGCGAATTCAAGCCCGTCGACGAACTCGTCTCCTACGACTCCGAGGATCCGGCCAGCCCTGCCGTATGCCATCACCGAACCTACAAACTGATCAACGCGTTGTTCTCGCCGCGCTGCAACCTGATCGCCTGGGACCGCGGGGTGCTTATCCCCACCGGCAAAACATATTTCGGATCGATGCCGGTCACAGGCATCTTCGCTCACGAGTATGGTCACGCCATTCAGGACATGGCCAACATCGCCCCCCGCGGCACCTCGACGATCGTGCTAGAACAGCAGGCGGACTGCTTTGGCGGTGTCTACATGCGCTGGGTTGCCGAAGGCAAGTCGACGCGCTTCACCCTCAGTACCGGTGACGGGCTCGACCATGTACTGGCCGGCCTGATCACCCTGCGTGACCCGATCCTTACCCCCGACGATCGGGAGCTGATCGAAGAAGGCCACGGCACCGCGCTCGACCGTGTCAGTGCTTTCCAGATGGGTTTTGTCTCAGGCGCCTCGGCGTGTGCCGCGATCGACGACAACGAGGTCAAGCAGCGTCGCGGGGATTTGCCGATCGCGTTGACCTACGACCAATCCGGTCGCTTAGAGACCGGGGAAGTGCCGATCACCGAGCAAACCCTGTCGTCGCTGATGGACACCCTTGGGGCGATCTTCGCCCTGAAAAGCCCCCCGCAGCTGTCCTATACCGCCGCCGGCTGCGCTGACGCCCAAGCCAGCCCGCCCGCCTCATACTGCCCGGCCACCAACACCATCGCTGTCGATCTCGCCCAGCTCCAAAAGATGGGTGCGCCCGGTAATGAGCAGTCCGGTCATGTGCTGATCCAGGGTGATGACACCGCGATGTCGGTGGTGATGTCGCGGTATGTCCTTGCGGTGCAACACGAACGCGGCCTCAAGCTCGATTCACCGGTGAGCGCATTGCGGACCGCCTGCCTTACCGGCCTGGCGCACCGCAAAATGGCTGGCACGGTGTCGGTGCCGTCGGGCAATGCGCTGACCCTGACTGCCGGGGACCTCGACAAAGCTGTTGCCGGGCTGTTGACCAACCACCTGGTGGCCAGCGACGTCAACGGGCAGACCGTGCCGGCGGGGTTTACCCGGATCACCGCATTTCGCTCCGGGGTCGTCAACAGCAACGACGACCTGTGCTACCAACGTTTCACCGACGCCTGAACAGAGCCGCACGCAGGTGCTGGATCAATGCGGGCCCGGTGAGCGAGCAGCGACACGGTGCGACGACAGCCGCTCGCCGACGAGGCATTGGATCCGCAATCCCACTGAGGATTTCACCGTATTGAGGCAGGGTTAGAGCAATGAGCACCGATTGGGGGCCCGGGCAGGGCGATGAGCCGACGATGAACCTCCCGCAGCGCCCACCAGCGCCGCCACCGACGCCGGGGGGAGGATCCTTCCCGCAACCCGGCCCGGCCTGGCAGCCGCCTCAAGCCCCACCACACTGGCAGGGGCCACCGAGTGGGCCGCCGTATCCCTACCCAGTGGGCGGTCCGGGCATGCCGCCCATCGGATACCCGCCGCCGCGGCGGCGCCGGCGTTGGCCCTGGTGGGTTGCCGGTGCGATCACCGCCGTGATCACGGTAGTGGTGATCACGCTGGTGGTGGTGGGCGGCAACGATTCGACGACGACGTCGAACTCGGCGGCGCCGTCATCGACGCGGGCACCTGCCTCGAGCTCGAGTAGGCCGGCGCCGCCGACACCGTCACCGAGCGCTTCGCCGGCGGCGCCGGCGCTAGACATCGCAGCGCTGCCGAGCCTGCTGGCATCTGCCGACCAGGTCGGCAATGTACTCCACGACGTGCAGATGCGACCGCGTGAGGTGGCGACGTCGCTTGCCTCAGACGTGTCGATAGACCCGGCCAAGTGCGCCAGCGCCGTGGCCCCGGCGTTGGCAAGCACCTACACCGGGTCGGGGTATACCGGCGTCGCGGTCCAAGGACTGATGGAGGCCAGTCCGGGACGCCACAAGGTGATTCAGGCGGTGGCGGCGTTCTCCGATGAGGCTGCCGCGCAACAGTTTTACACCCAACAGCTCTCGGCGTGGCGAGGGTGCCGACTGACCGGCGTCACCGTTTCCTTCACCAACGGCCAACCCGATGACCACGCCACGATCACGATCATCAGCGAGACCGACGGCATCGCCAGCACGGTGTTGCTGCCCGCCGGGGCGAGCGAACACCAAGGCAGTGAGTGCGAGCGCGCGATGGGTGTGCGGCGCAACGTCGTGGTGGATGTGCGCGCGTGCGGGCAAAACACCATCACCACGGGCGCATCACTTGCTCGCGTGATCAATGACAACATCACCCGCCACTCATAACCGGCCAGAACTGCGCCCCTGCGGCGGCGGGAGTTTCACGGGGAAGTCAGCGCATGCTACGAAACCCTCTGCAGCACAGCGGCAGTGGGAATGATGACACGGGTGATGGCTCGGGGTGCAGACCCGCAGGGCACGATGAAGGTCTGGGGATGAGTGCACGGGAGTTTCGCGACGATGATGCGGGCTATCAAGCCTGGCTGACTGACCACCCGGATGGCTTCGTGATCAACATTGCGCGCAGCCACACTGCCACCGGCGCCCGTGTGCACCGTGCCAGGTGCCGAACGATCAACGGGACGAACCCACGCGCCGGCAGCTGGACCGGACCGTACGTGAAGGTCTGTGCGCAGCATTCGGCCGAACTCGAGCGGTGGGCGATCAAAGAGCTGGGGGAGCCGCTTGCGGTGTGCGCGATCTGCCACTCGGGCCCGCGAAACCTGGAATCCACCACGACAGGGCGGAGCCGGCGAACAGGCCCACGCCGTGAGTATGAGGGTCGCAGCGTGGTCCACGGGCCATTGCCGGGGCGTGCGGTCGTCGAGGCCTGGGCAGATGCCTACATCCAGTCTGGGGACCGGCGTGTCCGCCAGAAGAACCTAAGCAGCGAGATTCAGGCTCGCTGCAGGCAGCTCAAACCCTCGGATGGCCAGGTGCTGCACGCCACGTTTTTCGGAGCAAAGCCCGACGGTGCTGACGTGGAAAACCTGTTGCTCTACAACATTGGCTCGTTTGCGATCGCTGGGTGTAACGGGATTCGCTTCGAGCACGGTGCTGTCGTGCCAGCCCCTCCGGATGGTGGCGAGTATCCGTTCTGCTACCGCTATGCGCTGGCACCGCGGTCGGCCTCCTTCACCGACTGGCGGCAGGGCCGACTGCTGGCGTCGTTCGACTGGACGGACCTGGGCGCGTTCTCTGGCGAGAAGAAGCTGGAACAAGTGTGGCTAGCGCTCGCGCGCGGGCCGGTGAAGGTATTCGAGCCAGAATGCACGCCCCATACACCTTTTGGTGTCAGAGTCCGGGTCCGGCCGCCGCGCGGGGGTCGACCACCGGTGTGGGGTGCTGGTTTGGTAAAAGGCATTTTCGATGGCGTCATCTCGGTGTTCGCCACCCATGCAGACGCGACCGTGCTTGCTGAAGTTGTGGCGCGGCTTGCGACAATGCTGGCGGCCGATGCCGCCGAAATCGAGGCGCACCTGCTTGATCAACGACGCGGCGTGCTCGGCGCTGTGCCGCGGCTTGTCAAGCCTTTCGGTGCCGGGGGTGTCCAGTGGAGCCCTGGAGACGATTGGTGTGTGGCCGGTGAGCTGCTGGCCGTTGAACCCATCGGCTCGCGGTGGGAAATCAGCGGAGAACTCGTCGAGCTCTCCCGCTGACACCGCGCGGATGGCAGCCCGCCAGGATGGGCAATGGATCCCGGTGGGACGATCTGATCCCATCTGCAATCGCACGAAACTCGCGGCGCTTCGGGACGGAGAATTCCTGTCCTCCCGAGGAGGTTTAGAAGGCAAGGGCGTAGCAGAACAAGAGCAGCAGTAGCAGCGGGATCAGGGACACCAGGGTCAGCACGGCGACCACCTGGAGAAATGGGTGCGGGCGTACGGCCACGGCGCTCGCGGCCAGGCCAGTCGCGACGACGATCAACCCGGTCGAAGTGAGGACCCCGATTCGTGCGGAATGCACGATCGTCGCGGAATTGTCGGGGAAATAGCCCTCTTCGAGTTTGACCCCGAACACCGGGCTGCTCAACTCGTTGAACAACAGCAGGATCACCAGCGCCAGCACCACCATCGCCAGCAGCGCTAGGCACGCCCCTAACAGGTTGCGGTTAGGCGGCTTTGGCGCCTGGCCGCAGTGGATTCGTGCCGGCTGGCCCATGTCGTCCAAGCGCATGGTCAGATTTTTGTTCCCTTCGGGGCGCTGACCTCGTAGCCACCCGCGTCGTCGGTGAAGGTGACCGTGAACTGGTGTTTGATGTGGTCAATGGTGGCCTGGCAGGTGAAGGTGGCTCCCTTGAGAATGGTGGGGTTGTGGCCGTCGTTGCAGGTGACGTCGCTGACGTTCTTGGCGGCGTAACCGTTCGGATCGGACAAGACGTGCGTGACGCCGGCTGCGACAGCGCGGACGTCGAGTTGTTTGGTGACGAGAAAACCGGGTGCTACGAATCCCGCGAAGAGCACCGCCGCGGTGATCGCGGTGAGCGCGCCGCCCAGGTAGAGCGGAAGGTGTTTGCCGCGCAGGCCAACTCGGGGACTACGGGCCGTGAAGGCGGTTGGTGCCCAGGGGTTCGCGCCTGGTGGTAGGTGAGGATGCGGGTAGGGGAAGGGGCCGGCCTGGGGCGTCATCGGGAAGGCTTGTGGGCGGGGCAGTGGCTGGATAGGCGGTTCGTAGAAGCCCTGGGGAGCGACCGGCGGCATCCCCGGCGCGTACGGGTGGCGCGGTGGCGCCAGGGGCGGCTGCTGTGGGTGTTGCATCGGCGACCTTTCTCTGTGCGTGGCCGAGGGCCGCAATGGCATCGTGCCCGAACAGTAACCCAAGCAGTCCCCATAGCGCAATGGTTTAGAAACCACAGCACGCTTGTGGGGCCGTCCCGCTTGCGAGTCATGGGCCCGGTGAAGCAACCGCGTCAGCAGCTCACTCTAGGGTGTCTACCTGGATTAATGTGGTGAGTCGCCCATCGGTACGCACGACGCGAGAATCGCAGAACGCCGCAGGCCCTCGACAGCGGCGCTGTGCTTTCTAGCCCACCTTTACGGTTCGGATGAGGTAGCATTTAGCCGAGCGCTTTGTTTAACAGCAGAGCATCAGTGCCTCAACCGGGAAAGGGAGCGACGATTGATTGCCAGCCCAGTGACGACGCCCGCGCTAATTGTGCGGGTCGGTCGCGCGACGCACACTCTTCACGCCGCCGCGGGCGCGGTATTCATCGGCAGAGATCCTGAGGCGGCGGTCGACATCGATGATGAGCGGGTTTCACGGCGCCATGTTGTCCTCGAACCCCACCCCGATGGTTGGTACGCCGTCGATGTCAGCACCAACGGAATGTTCGTCGACGGAGAACGCCGCACCCCGGTACCCATTACCGCTACCACGACCCTGCACCTCGGGACCCCAGATGGGGTGGCCGTGACCCTTACCACCGACGTGACTCAGGATGAGTCGACCCAGGCACTGGGGTCAGCTCAGACCGAGCATCCGTCGCGAGCCGAGAAAATCGCCGCGGCGGGGCGTCTGCGGGCTGGCCAAGCGGTCCGTGCGCGTCGTGAGCAGTTGGGGATCTCCCAGCGGGGCCTGGACAACGACGGGATCTATAACCAGTCCGCTCTCATCAATTTCGAGCTGGGTCGCAGCTGGCCGCATCCCAGCACGCTGGCAAAACTGGAAAAGAAATTGGACTTGCCCGCCGGGTACATCGAGGCGCAGCGACGCGAGGGCGAGCTAGCAGCAGCGGCCGTCCCTGAGGCTGGTAGCGACGAGGCGACCGAGGTGTTGACCGACTCCATTCACGCGCCGACTATTTCGCGCACGGTCGAGCTCGCTCTGCAAGCCGTCAGCGTGACCATCGCGGACTTGCCTGAACCGAACGCCCCGGACTTCACCGCCAAAGCCACTGCGATCCTGGCTGATCTGCGCAGGCTCGAGGGCCTGGCGTTGACTGCTGCGCGCCAGCCCACTGGGGGCGCTGCGGCCATGAAGGCGTTGAGCCGTGTGCGGCGCACCTACAACGATGTGATGATGCGCGCCGCCGCCTCGCCGTCGGCGACGTTGGGGCAGCGGCTTTACGGGGCCCGCCACCGGGCGGAGCTGAGCCTGGAAGAGGCGGCCATAGGCTCCGGGCTGCCCGCCTCAGCCCTTGAAGACGCCGAAGCCGAACGTCCCGTAACGCCCGATGTCGCCGACGCAATCGAGCTCCTGATCGCCGACCTGTTAGACAAATAACCGATCACGATGTGAGCGAACGATGCTGTCGGGGCGCCGCGCGCGTCTTGGCTGTCGTCAGAAGACGTGACTGTGGGGAGCCGCGATCACGAAGCCATGGGTTTGTGGACCGCTGTTGTCGGCACCGATGGCCTTCGGCGCGTTGAGCCTGCACACCAGATCCGCCGATCGCGGCACCCCGCAGACCAGCGATTGGGTGTTCGAGAACGCCCAGAACACGATTTTGTGCCCCGCTGGCAGCAGGACCGGCGCCTGGCCCGTGGTGTCGCCGAAGAATCGTTCGGGCGGGGTGGGCAGAAACCGCGCCGGCCCGTTGGCCTGGGCGTAGACCGTGGGCAGTGTCACCACCCGGGTCCCCGCCGGCGCCCCGGGCAGATCACCCGCGCACGTCACGTCATGCATCACCTTGACCACGGTCTTTTTGCACAGCAGGCCACTAGGGGTGGTGAACAGCAGATCAGGTAGTGCCGTGAGGTCGCGGGTCTGTTTGGGCAGTGGCCCGCTGTCGTCGATCAGTGCATCAATGTCATCGGGCGCTGCGGTCGCATGCAGGGGCAGACCGACCAACGCCGGCCAGGCAAGCGCCAGCGCGATCAATATGAGCGATCGTTTCGCAGCAACATCCTTGAGCCGGGTTCTCGGCGCGTGAAAGATGTTGGCGTTCTTCATTTTTTATTGGGTGATTTCGGCCAGCGAGACCCACAGGTATGGGCCTGCCGGGTTGATGACGATCCCGCTGTGGCCTTGCGCGCGAGCCATGTTCACCACTTGTTCGACCGTGAGGGGCCCGGCCGCATCAGCGGGGCTCCAAGCTAGAACTTCTGGGCCGCTGGTGAAGCCGAAGATGCTGGAGCTGCCGTCGGGATGTGTGGTGTTGCGAACGGCGATGTGCCCGTTGCCTTGGGAATCGTCGGCGGCGATTGCCAACGGTCCGTTCTGGCGCACCACGTCGACGACGGTGTGCCTGTCGATCTTGCCGGCAGCGTGATCGGCCAGCGCCCGTTTGAGCGGCTCGTTATTCGGATTGCGCAAGGCGAAATCGATTTCGGCGGCCGACAATGCACAGGTGGGGCCGGCGGGGTCGATATAGAGCCAGTCGTTGCCTTGGCTTTGGGCCAGCTCCAGGGCCCCGGTAGCCGACTGCACCAATGACTGCGTGCGCGTACCCGGCGGGTGCAGGCGGGCGATCTCCTCATGACGGGTATAAGCGAACAGCGCCGACCCTTTGCCGTGGGGGCCTGTGCCGCCGCGGATTTGGAGGCGAGACCCGGCCGCGAACGGTGTTTGGCCGGTAAATGCATCGGATCCGGTGATGTCGAAAAGCACCTCACCGACCATGCACAAACGGAGTACCTCGAGCGCCCCGCGCTGGTTGGGTTGTGCGGCGAAGGCGGCGACGGCTTGTCGCAGCGCCACATTGTCGACCAGGGTGGCGCGGTTTCCGTTGTCCTCGGTTGGCATTGCCATACGGATTCCCCTGACTGCACAGATAGCGTGATTCAACGATGGCCTGGTTCTTAACGCGTCGTGCGCTGCAGCCTGAACGCGGCGCGCGGTGTCTCGTTGGCGGTTTAGTGGATTTGGTTGCCAAGTTTGGTGACCAGCGCGGTGTTGAGGTAGGTGGTGGCTGCTGGTGTAGGTTCTCATCCAACATGGCGGAATTCTCATCTTCGTGACGTCAAGTTGGCGGATCCGCCACGAAGATGAGAATCTGTTTAGTGGGCCTAGGTCTCAGCCGTCGCTTCGACGGTACCCGCTAGGCCCTCTCTCCCCACCATCGAAGTGTCTTGTGCACCAATACTATTGTGGTTCTCGATTGGGTTAGCGTCACATCTCACGACGCAAAAAGCGTGGATATCGACGTTTATCCATGCGTGACCGCCCATCGCAAGTTCTGTGACGAACTCGTTCGCGGAATTAAAGCGTCAAATTCAGTTGCTGCAGTGGTAGTTTAGCGTGCACGGGCATAACGAATGCCGGGGTATGAAGCTAGTGGCGAGTTCCCTACTCGCTTGATTATCGGCGGCGCTGCGGACGGCACACACTCAGCTGGGTCGTCCGGCGAGGCGTCCGAGCCATCGTTGGCCGCAACAGGACCGACACCGTCAGCATCCCGGTAGCCCGCTGAGAACGTGATCCGTGGCGATCTCCAGGGCTCGCTCAGCCAGGTCGAGCACTCGGAAGCGCAGTGACAGTTTCCGGTGTTTGCGTTGAGCGATTGCGCGACGCCATTCGTCTTGGACTTCGGTGAGATCGGGTCGGTGGTCTGCCATCGCAATTTCGGATTCGTAGCTGCAATAGTTCCCAGTCGTTGCAGTGGAGTGCTCGAGCTGATGCGGTGCGAGAAGGTAGCGCAGCGGTGCGGGGACGCCGCGGCCGCCGGGGTGGGCCACGAGGCTGACGAACTGGGCGAGCAGGGCGGCGCTGACGCTGGCTGAGAGAGCGGCGACATTCTGAGCCGCTGGCGCCTGTCCGCCGGTGCGGGCGATGTAGGTCGGATCATCAAGCAGGCGCTGCTTGTCGAGACTGAGCTCGCCAAGGTCGAGTTGGCCAAGACAGACCATGCACGGGTGTCCGGGGACGAGGGTGTGGGCGCGCCAAATTCCACTGCGCAGCCGTCCGTCGGCGAAGGTATCGAGGGCGATGCCGCCGTCGATGACGGGGATGAGGTCGGCGTAGGCCGTCAGGTTCAACACCGCGCGCGGCCAGGGTCGGTCGACGCAGGAAAAGATCACGTCGTAGTCCAGCGCGACCTGCAGCCCGGTGGGGTCGCTGACACTTGTCTCGTGCACGACCGGTTTGAAGTGACCCGCGGTGGCAGCCGAGACCATGAGCCGTTTAGCGACGGCGACCTTCGTGCGGCCGATGGCGGCGTCGAGCCGCGTCGCGCCGATCATGCGATCCAGATTCACCGGCTCGACGGCATCGAAGTCCATTACTCCAACTTCGAGTAACCCAGTCGCGGCGAGGCGCTGCGCGACGTCGAGGCCGACACTGCCGACACCGACGACAAGGACACGCAACCGGGCGATCGAGGCTTGTGACTGCTCTCCCCACGCCGACACGGTGCGCTGTTGGGATCGAGTCGGCCGTGGCACTGGACGCAGGGCGTCGTTCCATGTTACGACCAGCTTGTCGGACACGCAGCGCACCGATTCGGCCCAGCTCGGGCGTGTGCGGTCGAACCAGAAGCGGGCCGACCAGGCGTCGTCTGCGCCGGCCAGGGTCATGCCGACTAGCGGCATCTTCGTGTAGGCGCGGGCGACACGTTCGTAATCGGCTTCGGTGTCGTGGTCGGTGCGACTGAGGCCCTGCCATCCGCGACCGTAAGGGTGGGAGTGCAGCAACGCCAGCCCTTCACCACGGGCGCGGGCCTCGGCGGCCGCGCGCAGGACATAGTCGCTGGTGAACGAGGCGTTACCGTGGATCAATCGCTCGCCGTCGCGGGGCATGATCACCGTCGTCAGCACAGCTGTCTTGCGCTGCATACCCGTGGACAGCAGGTACGTGGCGGCGAGCACGTCTTCTTGGCCGTCGTCGCGGATGAGGTGCTTGCGCATGGCGGTGTGCACCTCGTGGGTCATCGCCACCGAGTGCCGCACTAAGTCCTTCTCCTATCTGTCGGAGTCCTCCGCTGAGCGCCGGAGCATGCCTACCTAGGCTGCGGGTGCGACTGCCAGCGACAGCAGGCCTCGCACGTGACGCAGCCATGCCGTTGCCGGCGGGACCGACGTGTCGGTGAAGGCGAACTCACGTGAGTGGCGCTTCCACCCCGGTGGGCAGTCGTTGGTGTCGCTGGTGGTGGTCTCGAATACAACGGTGTTGGGCAGGTGCACCCAGTGTGGCGGCACCTGGGGCCAGTTTTGTACCTCGTTCAGACTGACGCCGGTCTGGACCATTTGTCCGGCCAACGCGCCATCGACGGCCAGGACGTCGAACATCAACCGACCGGGTTCCGCGTGCACGGGTACACCGGCGGCGACGCTCATCTCGTCGGCGAAGCGTCGTGCCGGCGAGCCGTGCGCTGGCAGCTCGGTCACTGGACGGGCCCGGCGTGCTTGGCGGTGACGAACTCGTCGCCGTCGTGGATGGTCACCATCTGCTCGCCAGAGAATTTCTCGGGTCCACCGGCAGCATTGACCAGGGCGAGGTCGTATTTCGCCGGGGCGACGCCGGCCAGCCGCAGCAGCGCATCGGCGGTCTGCTCGTCGTCCCAGGTGGTGTGCGGCTCACCGTCGATGCTGAACCGCACCTTGCGGCGGGTGCGGAAGCGTTCGCCATCATGCAGATCGACGATCTGCTTGTCGTGGATGTGCGTTTCGACGCCGTGCTTGTCGATAAGGAACAGGTCGTAGTCCTTCGGGTCGCGGCCGGCGAGACGCACCAGCGACGCGGCCTCCTGGTCACCGTCGGGGGTGGAGTACTCGACCTCGTCGATCGTGATGTGGATTGTGGCCATGGTCAGGCCCTCCTGTCCTACTCGAACTCGTGTCGACACCGGTCGTACGGCGGTGTCGCAGGTATGCTTGGTGTATCCGGTAACCGATCCTACACGAGTTTACTATTACCTTGGAGGTAACAGAATTTTTCTCGCTTGGGTGTCGGCGGACTTGCGCCGCATCTGCATGTCACGTGACGTTCTGGCCCGGTTGTGTCCCGGGTCGGTCGATGCTGTGCGGCTGCTGCTTTCGGTTGTCGGGCATGCCCCTGATCTGCGCTCGGTGGCTCGGTTGCGCAGTATGGATGTCCTGCTTACCGATCCACCGTTGGGGCGCGTCGTCGTTGAGCACAAGGAGGTTGTTATGCATGCCGCAGTCTTGACGAAGGCCGGCCGGTTGCTTCAGGGCAACGACGAGAAGTTTTGGACCGCCGCTTCGGCGGCGGCGGCGCTTCGCGTCGACGATGTCTGCACCGACGGTGCTAGCGTCCTTCGAAACGTCAGCTGATGGCGGGATCCCACCCAGATCCTGCGGTCACCTATGTCGCGGGTCGCTTCGAGCCAGATTGGGCCGTCCCACCGGGCTCATTGATCAAAGCCGAGCTAGATGCTCTCGAATATTCACAATCCGATGTGGCGGCGCGGGCTAATATCAGTACGAAACATTTTAATCAGTTGATTAATGGCCATGTGCCGTTATCTCCTGAGATCGCAGTGTCGTTAGAGCGCGTTCTCGGCATCGCCGCCGAGATAACGCTGCAGATGGACGCGACATGGCAGGCGGAGAAAGTACGACGAGCTTCGGCGAGCATGTTGGCAGGACTCAATCGGTGGTTTAGCAGATTTCCTCGCAATGTGCTTCAAGATTATGGTGTTGTTGACTTCTCAAAGGCTATGGCGGATCGTGTGGACGAACTCTTGCGCTTCTTTAGAGTCGCTGATGAAAAGTCCTTCGACCGTATATGGCTAGCTCCACAAGTTAATTATCGTCGCAGTCAGAAATTTACCGTCGACCCGTATGCCACGGCCTTGTGGCGTCGGTTATCTGAGGTCCAAGCCGAAGGCCTGCTCTCCACTTCAGACGATTACGATCCCGGCGCTTTGCGAGCCGTCGCACAACGACTACCAGCGCTAAGCCGCGTGGAAATCGGTCAAGGCTTCCGCACGGCACGAGATCTGCTATCGAGCGCAGGAGTGTTGCTGGTTTTTGTCCCAGAGATCGCAGAAACGCGAATATCGGGTGCAACGTGGTGGTTAACGCCGTCGCACCCCATTATTGCTTTGACTGGCAGATATAAGTTTGTCGATATATTCTGGTTCACGATGATTCATGAAATCGCGCATGTGCTGCTACATCCCAAACGAGTGACATTCATGCATTTCGATCGGAAAGGAACCGCAACTGACGATCACGATCAACAAGAGACGGCTGCTGACGCATTCGCTGCAGATATTTTCCTCTCCGATCGACAACGATGCGAATTAGTTCTACTCACGACAATCGCAGACGTCAAGCAATTCGCCGATAGGACGAACTTATCCATCGGTGTCGTTGCGGGCCAATATGGTCACTACACCGGCAAATGGTCCCGTTTCGGTAAACTTCGCGAATCCGTGGATCTGGCTGCGGCAATCCTCGGGAACTATCCGCAAGGTATTCGCTAGCATCGTGTCTAGATAGTGGATCTTATCCATGGCATCGTGGGCGCGTCGCTCAGCGGGTTGCTCCGGTGGGGCGGTTTCATGGTGGTGTGACAACACAGCACTCCCTGGCTAGCGCTCTGTGGCCGCATCAGCGAGATGCAGTCAGGGTAATGACGAGATATCTCGCGTCGCGTACACGACCGCCGACGGGCGCCGGACTTGTCACAATGCCGACGGGCACTGGCAAAACCGGGGTTATTGCGGGCGTCATCGAAAGCGGTAGGCAACATCGGCATTGGCTTGTCCTTGTCCCCAGACTCTCGTTGGTGCGCCAGGTTCGCCGCGCTCTTGATGAGGGATTGTGGCGCCAGCTTCGACTGACGCGACCGCAACAATTCCCTGCGACGCGCGAACTACCTGTCGCATCACGAGTCGACGAGTTGAGCGCAACTTCAACTCCAACTGTATTTATCGGCACCTTCCAAAAGGCCCTTAGCATCGACACCGAGCTGAAGGACGACTCGGCGCGCCGAGCCGAGTGCTTCGGCCGATTCAACGCGGCGCTTGTCGACGAGGGCCACTACGAACCATCACATGAGTGGTCTGGCGCGGTGCGGAGACTGGGATTGCCCACCGTCCTATTCACTGCGACCCCGTATCGCAATGACGAGCTTCACTTCGAAGTCGATCCAGCCCACCGGTTCTGGTATCACCACCATCAGGCTGTCGCGGACGGTCGATTACGAGAACCCAGATTTGTGAATCTTGCTGACGGCAGCACCGAGCAGTTCGTCGAAGAGACGATTGCGTTCGTTTCCGGCAAGCGCCTCAGCGCGGCACGGGTCATAATCCGTTGTGCCACAGCGAACGCCATCCGGGCATGTGTGAGCGCCCTTCACCGACATGGCAAGTCCGCCATCGGCATTCACGAGAGATTCGCCAACAGCGGAGACGAGTATCTTATGGACCAGGTACCGGCTCCCGAGGACAGTCAAGCGCAGTACTGGGTGCACCAGTACAAGCTTCTCGAAGGCATAGACGATCCGACGTTTCGGGTGTTGGCGTTTCACGATCCCCTGAACAATGACCGTGCGGTGGTCCAACAGATCGGCCGCGTTCTGCGCCGACCTACACCGACTCCCAAGACCGCATGGGTGCTTTCGCGGCACAGCTTCGACGTTAGCCAGATATGGAACCGGTACCTGTATTTCGATCGCCACAGCGGAGAAGCCACAGCAACGACGCCCGACTTCACGCAGTGCCTGCTGGATGCCCAGCCCGTCTCCGCCTACTACGACCAGCAGTTTCGTGCGCCCATCGACCTCGGCAGTCCCGATTTGTGGCGACAGTTCGCCTACCGACCCGCAGCGCGCATCTACCGATGGCCGCCACCACGGCACATGTCAAGTGCGGACCTCGGTGCTGCGGTTCTACACGAGTACAAGCTGTCGGGCCTCACCGTGCAAGCACCGATGTTCCCCGACCCCCAGACTGTGGTCATCGGATTTGTCGGTATCAGCAATTCAGATGTGCTGCTCAGCGGGCTATTCCTTGAGGGGGATCTCGGGTTTACCGTCATTCGATTGACTAAGAGTCGGTTGTTCGTCTTCGACACTCACAACCACATCCCCGATGTCATCGTCAGCGAATTGAGACTGACTCAGGAAACACGACCGGTGCTCTCTCTCCTTCTGGACCGCGACACTCGACTTACCAGCGTGGCGCTCGATAACACCGACATCGGAAGGCGGGCGATCCGATCCCGCACTTTGCGCGCCGCATCGATCGAAGACGTGGCGCCCGAACTCACCGACTATGCCTACGTGTGCAACGTGGCTGAAGGCTATACAACGAACTCCGTGCTGGGCAGCCGAACCCGCAGGTACCTCGGGATCAGTCGATCACGCATCCGTGACGGCCGTGGAACTCGACTCACCTTCGAGCGATACCGTGACTGGGTCGACGCCATTGACGCAGTCCTCGACGATACGAACGCGATGGCCAGCGCCACCCTAAACCGGTATGCAGATGCGATCAGCGCACCATCGGATCCGACACCTCGTCACCTACTGCTCGACGTTGATACCACTGACTTCACGCGGACCGACGCATCAGGCAGCACAGAGGCGCTTCACCTCGACGGAATCGCCACCGAGGTTATCGACGGCACGCTGACACTTCAGGTCTGCGGCGCACCGCTCCATGCCACGCTGCGATGGGACTCCACAGCCGGCCGATACCGGTTCGAATCATCTGCCCTCAAGCGTCGGGACTTCCGCGAGCCAACAGGACGCGAACTCATTACCGTCATCAATAGCGAGCAGCTGGTCCGCGTCGTGCCGCAGACGCCGGGCAGCATTTACGTACACGGACAATTCATCGCGGTTCCCGATCCGCACACGAGCGGCGCGGGGCTGCGTTTGGTGAACCTTCTCACGGGTATGACCGAGCTCGCAGACGTCACAGCCGAGAAGAGTGCGCCTGTCGGTGACGGATGGGCCAGCGATTGCGTGTTCGGCGTCATCGACAAGCTTGCTGGCGGGCAGGGCCAGCGCACCGAGATTGCCGAGATGTCAGTCTATTTCGACCGTATCGAGACTTTGTTATGTACCGACCTGGGAACCGAACCGTGCGACTTCATCGCTATGCAGCCCGACCGGATCGCGTTCATCCACGCAAAATATGGAGATGGAGCCAGGCGATCTGCCAAAGTGTTTCACGAGGTCGTGTCCCAAGCGATAAAGAACGTGGCCTATTTGCTGCCGTCAACGCAGAGCCAACCGCCGCTTGACTATTGGGACAAACCCTGGCCAGCCGCCAACAACCAACGTCCAACCTTGAATCGTCTTCGCACCGCGAACGAACGAAACCCACAGGTAATCTGGGACCCCGCTCGTGAAATTATCACCAATCCCAGTGCGCAGCGGGAGGTTTGGATCGTTCTTGGCGCTGGGATGTCGGTCAACACAGTACGCGCCGAAATTGCCAGGCCGCAGCCAGCCGACGAAATAATCCAAATCTATGCGTTGCTTCAAACTGCGTGGAGCACTGTGGCGCAATGCGGCGCGCAGCTACGCATTTTCTGCTCGCCCTAGCCGGTAAAGCGTTCGACCCTCTTGTTGACTCTCGGCCCGCTGCCGGTATCTGCGCACCCTGACATTCTGGATCCATCGTTGCCAATAGCGCCTGTGTCGCTGCCCCTGAAGACGGGGCTGGCCGTCGGGCAGTCCTCTTCGCCGATGGCTGTCCGAGCGTTGGGCTATCGACAACATGGCTTAGCGTTGGACCAGCTACATCAATTGCGCTTGCAGATACGGAAGTCTTGCAATTCCCCACAATTTTTTCGATGATTGGCGGAGGACGCCGGTCGTGGCCCCAAGTCCTACTTGGCACTGCGCGGTGTTCGGAGCAACACGGTGTCGTTCGAATGTGGTGTCGAGCTGAATACCGCGACCGTTGCCTATCGGCCCGCGGCGGGGGAAGAGCGGTCGGTATCCGCGGAGAAGGTCTCACCGGCTGCGCTGTTCCAAGCCGCTCCGTGGCGGACTTTCCGTTGGTATTTTGGGCAGCGCCATTATTCGGGAACGTACTGGTCTGCTACCGAGCGTGACCATGTCATTTACGAGTCACGTTTGGAGCTAGCGAATCTGCTGCTGGCGGATTTCGATCCTGCGGTACACCACATCGTTGCTCAGCCATTTTCGTTGTGTGCGGTGGTGGATGGGCAAGCGCGCAAGCATGTTCCAGATTATTTGTGGGGCAGCGATTCTGGGCCGGTGGTGGTCGATGTCGTTCGCGCCGAGCGGATGGCGCAGCCGAAGGTCGCGGTGTTGTGCACCTGGACCCGCCGAATCATCGAATCGCTGGGTTGGTCGTATCTCGTGGTGCACGAACCGCACCGAATCCGCTTGTCTAATGTGCGCTTCCTAGCTGGTTATCGCCGTGAGTGGCTGATCAATCAATCAATCGTGGGTGAGATACGTTGCAGAATAGGGCAATTCGCGGGCATGTCGATCGCTGATGCCGAGCAGATGGTTGAGGGTTATCCGCGGCAGCTGGTCCGCCCGGCGTTCATGCATCTGTTGTGGTGCCATGAATGTCGTGTGGATCTTGATGTGCCCCTGCGTCCGTCGACTGTGTTGGAGGTGCCGTGATGAGACCTGCCGGTGTGCGGGTCGGGGTGGGAACGCGATTCAGCTATGACGGCGAGATCGTCGAAGTTGTTGAGATGCACCTCCTAGGCGGGATACCGGAGGTTGTGACGCGAGACGTGAGGTCTCAGACGGTCCGTCGGTTCGCGCTGGATGAGGTGATGTACTCCGACAGGGCCCGTCTGCTCAGCGAAGACCTCGTCGTCGCAGCTCCTGAGGCCGGCGGTGATGTCCCAACGGTGACGTGGTCGGCAGTGCCCGAGTCAGCGCGCAGTCAAGCACGTGAGCGTGCCGCCCACGTCCGCGAAGTGTTGACCGGTTATCGATCGGGATGTGCGCTGACTGCGCTGCCGGGTGAGCCGCGCCCACGTTACAGAATCGAGCTGCCGAAACAGGATCGTATGGTGGCCAAGGCCAAAGAGCTCAGGCTGGGGCTGCGCACGGTGGAGCGCTGGGTGAGTCGGTATGAGGCCGAGGGCGAAGTCGGGTTGCTTTCGGCCAAAACTCTGCAACCCGTTGTGGGCAGCGAAACCTTCGAGTTATTCGAGCACGCTGCCCTGGACGTGATGCGTGAGCATACCGACTTGTCCAGACCGACGCGGGGTTATGTGGTTGCCCACGCGCAAGCCCGCCTCGATGCGACTTACGGGGCGGGTGTGGTGCGGCTACCATCGCCGGCGACCGCGTATCGCATCCTCGACAAGCTCGATCGGCTCTACCCGCTTTTCTCCAACAGCACCAAGCGCAACCGCGACATTGCGGCCCGTCCAGTGTTGCCCTACGGCAAGATGCATCCCACTCGGCCTGGCGAGTACTTGCTCATGGACACCACTCATTTGGATGTGTTCGCGATGGATCCACACACCTTGCGCTGGGTCGGTGTGGATCTCACCGTGGCGATGGATTGGTATTCTCGCTGCATCGTCGGTTTACGGCTGACCCCGTGCTCCACCAAGGCGATCGACGCCGCAACCGTGCTGTATCAGTGCTTTCGACCCCCGCCGGCCGGGCTCGACTGGCCCGCCGAGGCGGTGTGGCCGCCGCACGGAGTGCCGCGCTCGGTCTTGATCGAACTCGAGGTCGTGGATCCTAAATGTGTGTTCGCCGCGACACCGGCGGTCGTTCCGGAAACCCTGGTCGTCGATCACGGGAAGATCTATGTCGGCGAGCAGCTGACCAGTGCGTGTCGGCAACTGGGGATTTCGATTCAACCGGCGCGGGTTCGCGTGGGCTACGACAAGGGCCCGGTGGAACGATTCTTCCGAACGATTCGCCAGGGTTTTCTTCAGGAGTTACCGGGTTATAAAGGGCCAGACGTGTATTCGCGCGGTCTAGCGCCGGAGCGGGATGCGTTCTTTTTCATCGACGAACTCGAAGCGCTGCTGCGAGAGTGGGTAGCCGCGGTCTATCACCGACGACCCCATGAGGGGATCGGTGAGCCCGGCTTATGGGCATTGGGAATGTCGCCGACACAGATGTTTGAGCATGGCCTGGCGCGTGCCGGGTATCTCGAAGCTCCTCGCGACCCATGTCTCGCTTACCAATTCCTGCCGGTGGTGTGGCGCACGATCCAACACTATGGCTTTGAAATCGACCACCGCGAGTACCGCGGTGCGGGGCTCATCGGGTATCAGGCGCGGGAGAAGAGTCCGTTCAAACAACGCAAGGGGCTGTGGCCTGTCCACGTCGATCCCGACGATGTGCGACAGGTGTACTTCTTCGATCTGAAGAACACCTGCCAGTGGCACGCGTTGCGCTGGACCGAAGCAGACGCGTGCGACGGCCCGCTGAACGAAGATGGCTTGAAGTTCGCCCGCGGGGTAGCCAAGGCTAAGTACCGCTATTTTGACGACAAGCTAGCGCTGGCCGAACTTTTGGAGCGGCGCAAACTCAGCCAAGGCCACACCATGGCCGAACGCCGCGCCGCCCTGCGCATGTCGCGCCAGCAGTCCACGCTGGGCCTCGATGTGCACGCGGCGGTCAACGTTTCCGAATTGCCAACCGCGATCCGAGTTCGCAATACGCCCGAATCGCCGGACGCCCGCGATGCAACAGCATTCGTCGACGATCTCGACGAGGACTTGACGGTCGATGACGGCCACTTCTACGACGAGGTCCTGGAGGACGTATGAGCACCGCTACCGCCACGCGTCCCTCTAAGACTCCCAAACTCGACAATCTCACGCTGTCCCGTAAAGAAGGGTGGCGCGAATTCGTTCACGCGCCGAAGCGCGACAGGCCAGAAGCATTGTCACGAGCCCAGATTCGGCGGCTGAGTGAGACGGCAGCCGATATTTACAATCAGCAGCGCGCCGACTGGCACAACAATATCGGGCCACTAAAAACGCCGCAGTTAGCGGCGTTGCACGAAGACCTCTGGGTCATCATGGATAGCAGCACGCAGGACGGCAATCACGCCAAAGGTGCCGTTGCGCTCGACGGGTACCCCGGTCTGGGTAAGACAGTGGCGATGGAGGCCTTCGGCAAGGACTTTCACGAGCGAGAAGTACGACGCCACGGAGACTTCACCAGTGCCGGTGACGAACGCTGGCCGGTATGCCGTATCGGGATGCGCGGTAACACCAGCATGAAGGACTTCAACGCCGCCTTATGCGACTTCTACGCCCACCCGGGCAGCCGCCGCGGCACCGCGGAAGAACTGGGCAAGCGAGCACTAGATTGCGTGTTAAGTTGCGAGACAAAACTTCTCATCATCGATGACCTTCATTTCCTGCACTGGCAGCGAAGCGGGGGAGTGGAGATCAGCAACCACTTCAAGTACATCGCGAACGAGTTCCCAGTGACGTTGCTGTCGATCGGCATCGGGTTAGGGGACCGCGGTCTGCTGATGGAAGACCTCTGCTGCAATATCGACGGCGCCGGCTACCAGGACATCGTGTTAGAACAGACAACACGTCGTACCACCATGCTTGAGATGCTTCCCTACCGAGTCGACACCGAGCGCGGACGCCGACAGTGGCGCACGCTGTTGAAGACCATCGAGGAACGTCTGGTTCTGGGGTCTAGACGCCCCGGCATGCTCGTGGAACTGTCGGATTATCTGTTTATCCGAAGCACCGGACATATCGGGTCGCTGATGGAGTTGATCCGGCGCGGATGCGTCAAAGCGATCCGTACCGGCGCAGAAGCGTTGAATCAGAGGGTGCTTGATTCGATCAAGGTCGATAGTGCTGCTGAGAAAGCCCGCCGCGAACTCGACGTTGCGTTCCGTACTCGCCGGTTGTCGACGCGGCTCGCACTGCGATGATGCGAACCTTGCCGTTGAGGGTCTTGCCGGTTGCCGGCGAGGGACTTGATTCTTGGCTGGAAGCTATTGCGGTACGCCATGGCGTCACCCTGGCCGAGGTCCTTCATGCAGTGGGCATCGCAGATACCTACACGTTCTATCCGTGGTGGGTTGTCGACCTCGCCGACCGTGAGCGCGCGAATATATCCAATGCGACCGGCATCGACGGATCCGCTATAACGACAATGACGCTCAAGCACTATGACGGGACCGCATTAGCAATCGATTACGCCAGGCGCCGCTTCAATCATGGGTTTCCTTTCGGCTGCCGCGCGTGGTCGCGCTATTGCCCGCGATGTCTCGCCGAAACCGATGGACGATGGCAGCTGCATTGGAGATTGGGGTGGACGTTCGCCTGCACCAGGCATCAGTGCCTGTTGGCCGACCATTGCCCGCAATGTGGTCGACGACAGCGCCGAGGTCGCAGTCCGCACAGCCTGGTCCTTCAACCGTCCCGATGTGGCGGGAGCACGGGGTCATCCTGTGGCGCGGACCTTACAGACGCGCAGGTGTTTGACTTTCCCCGAGGCCATCCGGTGATCCAGGCACAAAAGACGTTGTTCGCGGTCCTGGCGGACGACCGCGCGGACTTCGGTGTCTATCTTGGCAATCCCCGTTCAGCTCGGGCCGCGCTGGCCGACATCAAGGCGTTAGCGACCCGCATACTGGCCTACGCGGCCGACAACGGTCCGGCAAGCGTGAAACCGCCACATCTCTTGGGTGAGCGCATCAACCAAAAGGGCCGGTCAGCGATGCAATGGCGCTATCGGCGCAACACCGCCCAGATGAAAGCGCCCCAGATCGCGGCCGAAGCGGCGCTGGCCACCACGGCGGCGCTCTCCGTCTTGCAGGCTCCTACCGTTACGGTAGCCGCCGATCGCGTGCGTTGGCTGGTCGAAGGCCGAGTTCAAACGGGTAGCGGTCCGGCCATAATCCCATATGCGCGAGACGGCGGCCTCGTCTCGGCCGTGCTGCTAAAAGTGTTCGCGCCTAACGCGGGCTCGTCGCTGACAGGCGCGCACATGCAGCTGCGGTATCGCACAACACTGCCCGAGCCGAAACCACCTGAACCCGGGAACGCTCTGCCGCGGGGCGTCGCTCGCAGTCTGCCGTCAATGCTGTGGCCGAATTGGTCAATTCGATTGCGAATTCGCGAGATGCACTTCGGATATCTGCGTTGTGTCCTGTCGTGCGCCACGGTCCTGGTCGGCTCCGGCATCAACGTCGACGAAGCAATTGCATTGCTCGGCAACACTATTGACACCGCGTCCGCCAAGAACGCCCTCTTCCACCTTCAAAGGAGTCCGAACTGGGCGGGAGTCTGCACGGCCTTGACACGACTCAGTGAATACCTCGCCGATCATCCCACACCCATCAACTATGCCCGGCGGCGCCGACTTGACTACGCCACACTGCTTCCCGGTGACCGCTGGGCACACATCTGCCGTCAAACAGGGGCCCTACCGGGAAAGGGGCGGGGACAAAAGGCGCTAATCGCTCGCTGCCACCTCTATGAAAAACTCAGTTCACGTCCCGCATGGGAACTCCTTGGCGAGATCGCGCCCTCGACACGGATCGATATGGTGCAACGGATCGCGAACTTTCCCCGTCGAGTCACTCCGGATCTGGCCCGGCTCCTCGATGATGAAGCCCGAAAGTTCCTCCACTCAAACCGCATCCATGAACCGATCACCTGGACTCCACCGCTGGAGCTGATCAGCGATCTCGACCTACCGTATCCCGACCCGGCACGAATCAAGATCAGCAAGCTGCAGCGCCTCGCGCAGGACCCGACGCTGTCTCTCACCGAGATCGCCAAACGGCTATCCACCAGCACCCACACCGTTCGCTATCTGCTGGATCAGAATCCGATCCAACCGGGCCACGCAAGTCTGGTAGAGACCGCGCGCGCTCAGGTCTGCCCTCGCCTAACCGCAGCTGTCCTCGATGACCTGTACGTCGAGCAGGGCCGCACGCTGGCCCAAATTGCCGCTCAATTCAAGACCAACAAAACCATGGTTCGACGCCTTCTCGTGCGTGATGGGCTACCCGTCCGCCGCCGCCCGCCACCCCCCAACGCCGAGTGGCTCTACGAACAACACGTGATCAAACGACGGACGCTCGAAGACATTGCATCCGAAACAGGTGTGCGTTGGCGTGCCGTATGCGAGTGGAAACGTCGCTATCAACTCGCCTCTCAACCCGCAACATCAAATCTGTCGCACCGACCGATGAGTCAAACGTCCGCGCTCAAACTGCTCAAACCGGTACTCACCGCAGACAAACCGTCATACTGGCTCAGCAATTTTGCCCAAACCCTCAGCTATCCAACGATGATGGCAGCAGCAGCCGGATTGCGTATGAATCCTGCAACGCTTCGCTATCGAATACGGGCCTTGGAAACGATCTTTGACGGGCCGCTGCTGTTGCGGGCGCGACACGGAATGTCGCTGCGACCCACACCGCTGGGAGATCAGGTTGCCGAGGCGACTCGCCACCTAAGCGATTTTCCGGCTGGTTGAGGCTTGTCTGCCAGGGCAGCGTCAAAGCGTAACGTCGTCGTCGTGCTAGCGGCACGCCTCACATCACCTCACCCGTCGACGGCATCCACATGACGCCCGGGGTGCGGAGGCGGTAGTGGGCTGCATTCTCGACTGCGCGAACGAGACAAGCACCGCCCGCAATGGACAGCGTCGTCTCACCGCACCGTCGGCCATCTATTGTCGTTAGCAAGTCGTGTAACTCGGTGCGCGTCAGCTCCACCACACCTTCGGCCAGCGCTGCCGTCCGCGCACTTGTATCGCCACGATCGGCGTCATTCTCAACCGCTCGCACCAGAATGTTGCCATCACCGTCGATCAATCCCCGCGCCGACAGCGGGTCATCCAGCTTAGCCAACAGGACCTCAAGGTTCCGACGGGTCAATTCGACGATACGACAGCCTTTTTGATCGACCATGTATCTCATGACATCCCGCTCCGATCTTGCCCGCGTTCACATTTGCGGGCTCCTACGAAAGCTACGTGGTGACAGGACCACTCGCCGAAGCGCATCAAGCGACGGACTGCAGCCCTGACGCCAGCACGCCCGTTGCCGCGACGGTGACACGCCGCGCCGGCGCATTGACGATGTCAGCCACTGCAGGCTTTTGGCCGCGGTTTCGGAGTCGGTCGCCTGAAGGATCGGCATGGCCATACACGCAATGGCGGCGTCGGTAGCCGGCGTGGAGTACGTCACCCGCGCGCCGCCGCTCGTGATGAGCTGTTGCGCAATCTCTTTGGTTGTTTGGAGTCTGCATTGCTCCCAGAGCACATGTGAAATGCGACAGGTCACATCGGTGGCTTGCGCGCAGTTCAACATCCAGCTGCCCAACGTCTGCAGATCTCGGGCGAACACTGTCGAGGCCACTGGTGAAAGCGCGTAGATGCCGCCTGAAGTGTGCCCTGCGCGAAGCACGCGTAGTACCTCCTGCTGCACTACCACTGCAGGGTCGGTATCAAGGTGGACAGCGCGCATATTCGATAACTGTTCATTGCACTTGCGTGGTTCACCGAATCTGACGATCGTGCGGGTGCATGACCCTAGGCTTGGTACGTCATTGACGCGAGGTGGGGCCGTGCGTTGAGGACCGCCGCACACGCTGCACGCGTGGGCGAGCAAGCACCCATGGGTTGGGCACGCGAAGGCCCACCGCAATCGCCACCACACTCGCCACCTGCCACCGCGTTCGTCAAGACACCGCGGACAAAACCGCGAACCGCTGATGCGCATGGAGGCCACCGACCGCCGTTGCCAACTGGGGTCCTTGATCCACGGTTGCAACGTCATCTCCCGAAGCCGGCGCGGATCAACACCCGTGCAGTAGCTGATGGTGTCGGCCTGTTCCGGTGTCAGCGACACGGCGGCGCGGGTCGCCCGATACGACGCGGTAGAGCCGCGCATCCCGACAATGCCGACCGCGCCCAAGATGTCGCCCCAGGTCGCATCCGTGCGGTGAGCCAACGCCTCTAGCCACGAGTCGAAGCTCTCCTCGGGGAGGGGTTTCACGCGTATCGGCAGCGTGCGCACTATGTGCTCACGCCCTACGCCGCGGCGAGAACGGTCGTCCTGCAGGGATGCGTTACGGACCATGCTCGACCAACACCCCACTAGCAGTGCATTGGAGGTCGCGCCGAACGCCTGCTCTGTTATGCCGGCGGACACGGTGCCTGCGCCTCGGATCGGGCGGATCAGCGATTAAGAATAGCCATAAAAGCACCATTTGCACTACTAGTAGGGCAGACTTTTGAGGACTTTCGCGGACTACTGGTATGCGTGCCGACGCGCCCCAGTCAAAATGACCCGAAACGGGTCGCTGTGTGGGAGAGGCGGCGACGGAAGGTCGGTGCGCGGATACACGCTTTGCGCATTGACCGCGGTTACACCCAGGAGGAGCTTGCGCATAGATCTGGCGTGTCGCGCAATGTGTTGATAGACCTTGAGCATGGCCGCCGGGGCATTTTGCACGAAAGGCTGTTCGACATCGCCAGAGCGTTGGGTGTGTCGGCATCAGAGCTGTTGGAAGGCATCAAATGATCCGCGCCTGGAAACGATCAATTTGGATCGCGATTCGTCTTCACTGTGCGCTACCAGTAGTACTGAGTAGGTAGCCGCGCCAAGCGGCATCGCACTCCTGCGATCGTGCATGCATTCGACGCCCTGACGAGCGCTATTTGGACGAACCTCGGCGACACCACCAGTCGCCGACGATCTCGATGGGCCGCACCTTCGCCCTCAGTGCCGACGTCTGTCGATCTCAGGCGAGCATTCGAGCCGACGAGATGAGCCTAATATCTGCCCTACTAGTGCTACACTGACTTGTGTGAGCCTGGTCTGCCGGCTGACCTAAAGAGCCGGACAACGGGTGACGATCCGGCCGCGCACGGGGCGGTTTACCGCCGATCAGACGTCCCACACTGCCGCAACCAGGCTCACCCGCGCCGCGAGAACACGCAAATGCACCTCCGGCTAACGGAAGCGCGAAGGAGGTTGAATGTGGCAAAAGATGATTGGTAACAGTGGCTCGACGCGGCCACCGATTCTTACGCCCGACCGGCGAGGCGCGCTTTCCACCGCTATAGCTTCAAGTGTCTTGGCGGGCTGGACTCCTGATCTCCGCGCCGTGGAATTGCTCTCCCAATTTCGTTCTGGGACAATCGCCTTCACCAAATGCCGGGCGATCGTGGTGCGTGAAGCGGCCTCTGGCTCGTCCACACGGGATATCGTCAATGAAACTTATTCGCGGGCAACGCACCTTTCGCCGTAGCTCGACGTTGTACCGTTTTCGGGCCCGAGTCACGGAGGCGGCTCTGCCATCGGTACCGTGGCAATTTTTATGTCCGCGGTCCGATGTCGATCAAGGTTCGGCTCGAAACTCATATGAAACCGCGGCGATCGCTGCGAGGGTGCAACAGCATGGATGAAGGACCGGAGATCTTTGCGGTCGACTTCTCCAACGATCCCGGTGCGGCCGAGCGCCGGGAACGCCTCGAGCACGCCCGCGCCGAAGCGCACCGGCGATACCTCGAGCACCTGACCGCAGTGTTTGACCTGCACGGCTCCCCGCAACCCAGCGCGCTCGCCGACCTCGCACTCAACGCACTGACCGATTGGCGCTACATAGATAGCGACGAACAATGCCGGTGTTCGTGTCACCCGCGGTTGCCCGAAACCGACCGCCACGACTACGGGTTTGACTGCGTGTGTACACGAACACCCGAAGATCGCCGCCGCACCTTCCATAACTGGCTCGACAACCTCAGCGCCTTCTGGCGATCACCAGAAGGCCAACAGATCAAAGCCGAAGAGCAGGCCGCCGAAGCCGAACTGCAAGCATGGCTCGCACGACAAGAAGGAGTCACTGTCAGCAGCCACGGCGGCCTGATACCCGAACAGTGGAGCGGCGACGTCGATGGCCACAGCTTCTACTTCCGTGAACGACATGGCGACTGGCGCCTCGAGCTCGATCTGCGGCCAAGCGGTCGCTTCGTACGCACTCTGGCCGGCCGCGACAGCAAAGGTGCAACCCAATACCAGGAGCGCGAACTGGAGGAGGGCGACATAATCGCTTCTGGCACAAACGATGTCGACGAATACGGGACAACGCCAGTCCAGCGAGCACAGTTCATCATCGACACCATCCGCGTCCACCTCGCCCGTCAGGCATGCACACGGCACCGCGATGACCTGCCATCGATGCAAGCCTGGCTGGGCGGCGAACTCAAATGGTGCCCAGCCTGCGGAACCCGCCTACCCGCTGGTGATCCGCGCACCGACCAGGCGCCGTCAACGTCGGGCCGCCCCACGTGAAGCGCCGCGGATGATTCGCAACCCTCGTCCCGCAAACCAGTTGACGACCTACCGGGCGGGTGAGACTCTGTTGGGCTGCCCTGTCCCCGAACCATCTCACAAGCGATGAACCTAGCCGATAACGAACTGACCGACCTAAGCGCCGATACTAACCCGCGCCGTCGACTCATCACCGACGTCAGCGCCTGGTTCGACGGCTTAGACCGTGGTGCGCAGCCGGCGCTGCGCGCGCTTGGCGAGCTGTTGGTCGGCGTCACCGACGGCGATGCCACCACCCGTGCGGAAAGCGCCGAGAGATTCACCGCCCGCTGCTTGGGCGTGGCGCGTAGTGGACATCTGCTCGATGAGGAACGCGACCTCAACCCAGTGTCGCGATTCACCTTCGCGCTGGCGCTCGCCGAATGGATGGCCGAGCACGCCGCTGTCTGCGAGATCGGTCCAGGCGAGTACACAAGCCCACCGAAATGGACCCAGACCGAGATCGGCGGGCACCGTTACCGCCACCCGCTGTGTTTGCGAGTGTATTTTCCCCCAGGGACGCTGCTCGAGGAGACCGGATGTGTCATCGGCATCGAGGGACGCGACAGCGTCATGCAGTCCGCCGTCATGAGCGCCTACGTGACGCCAGATGACCAGGATCATGCCCGCGCGGTGCTCGACCGGCTCGCCGATCGCGCCAACGAGCTCAACCCGTACCGGGGGCGTGCGGTGCGCGCCACCTACACCGTTGGCCTGCACTTAACCGTCATCGACCTGCCGTCTAACGCCACGCGTGAGAACGTTATCGTCAGCGACGACGTGTGGGCCGAGATCGACCTCGGTATCAGCGCTGTGCGCGACCGTCACGACCTACTCAACGCACACAGCCTCGGAGCGAGGCGTGGCGTGTTGTTGTGCGGTCCGCCCGGCACCGGCAAGTCGGCAGTGTGCGCGGTCGTCGCTCGGCAAGTCGTCGGAGAATTCACCGTCATCTACGTCGAGGCCAAGGCTGGCGCTCAACTGCTGACCGCCGTCGTCGAGGAAGCCCAGCGCCTCGACGGCCCGGTGCTGCTCGTGCTCGAAGACATCGACCTGTGGTGCCGCGACCGCACAACCGGTGATGGCGGACTGTCAGAGCTGTTGCAGGCAATGGACATTCAACCCGATGCCCGCATCCTGACACTGGCCTCCACCAATGACGCCTCCACCCTGGATAAGGCGGCCATCCGGACTGGACGGTTCGACTCCATCGTTGATGTCGGCTATCCCAACCCGGCCGATGCTGCCCGCATTCTGGCCGCACTGATCCGGGATCTGCCCGGCGGCTGCGATGTCGACACCGCGGTAGTAGTGGCCGCCCTACCCGACAACAGCACCGGGAGCGACATCCGCGAAATCGTCCGTCGCGCCATCTTCGGGGGCGACGACGGACACGTCGAGACGGCAATGCTGCTGGCCGAGGTCAGCAGCGGGCGGTACCGGGCCCAGCCGCCAGCAGGAATGTACCTGTAATGAGCAAGGGCAACGAACCTCCCGAACTCGCCGAGGAGAAGGAGCCTTCGGAGGGCAGCAGGTCCGCGTTGGGCCGTGCCACGGGAGTCGGCCAGTTAAGCAACACAGTCAGGTTCGGGATATCGGCCACCTTTACGCAGGAGTCCCATGAGTAACGACCCGTGTCCCTCGTGCGACCACCCGAAGGTCAGAGCCATCCCCGACAGCTGCATCGATTGTGGGCGCGAGCTCACACAAGTTTTCGAGGGTGATGTCACCAGCCGGCAATATCGCAATGCCCTCGGGATGACCCTTACGGGTGGCTACGGCATGTTCTTCGACGACACCGATCCTGTGCACCGCATCTTCCTTTGCCACGATTGCGCGCACGGGCTGTGTGATGCGCTGCCTTGGCTGGCGAACCTCGTCGAACCTGAACGATCGCACCTGCATACCGCCCAGTTCTGGGCAGCGCACCCCGACCACGAGGGCTGCGACAAGCCGGCCAACCTCTACCCAACGTAATGGTTTGATCATTATCGGCACTGCGGCGGTCTGTAGGCAGGTCGACTGGAGGCGGCCGAACATGTGTCCGAATCCTCGTGGAAACAGCGGTTATTCGCCACGCATATCGCGGCCGCTAACAATGCCGCGAGGAGGGTACGCAGACGCGCACGTTTCAGCGGCTGGAGATCTGACTGATCTCGCAGCAGAGGACCATGACGTGGCCGTCGCGATGCACCTTCAGCGGCGGTTCGCCCGGGGTGGTGTCGGTGCTCATCTTCTGCGGCCCCTGCGGTGCGGCCCGGCCGGCGTGGCATGTCATGCGGTGGGCGTGGCGTACCACTGGGTGATATCGCGGCCCTCGGCTTCCGCGCCGTACCAGATCGCGGTGAAGTCGGGGATCGGCTGGCGTTCAGGGCGATGAAAAGGGGCTTGGGACAACGCCAGCCGGTAGAGCATGGCCGCCATCTCGCGGCCGGGGATGTCGCGGAACGCCGCGGACCGGAAGCTCAGCGCCTCACCGGAGACCGCGCCGCGGTCCGCGGCGGGCACGTGCACGGCGAAGTCGTCGATGATGACCTTCATCAGCCCGCTGACGTGGCGGGTGACCTTCGGCAGCACGCGCAGGCGGTACCACTTGCGGCCCACGGCGGTGTCGTAGATCCCGAATGCCGAGGAGCGGTGTTCGATCTCCTCCATGAAGTGCCACAGGAACAACGACGCCACCCGGTCGGCGCCGCCGCGAAACAGGGTGGGCTCGTTGTTCAGCATCATCCCGAACAGCGGGGTGAAGGTGGCCTCGATATCGGTGACATAGGCCAGATTGAACTCCAACGGCTCGTTGTCGAGAAGGTCGGTGTAGGCGGAGTCGACCTTCTTCTGCGTCTCGGCGAGGCCCGGATATTGGGCCACCAGCCGCGCGGCGTGCTTGCGGTGCATCCGGGCGTGCTGGGCCTCTTGGCGGAGGAACTCCTGCGCTTCGTGCTGCATGGGCGTGCCGGCCAGTCGCGGTTCGGCCAACTGCACGACCTGAACGATGTAGCGCTCGAATGCCGGCGCGGCGAAGCTGATCGCATTGCACAGCTCGGAGAAGTCCGGATTCGCCGGCTGCCACAGGTACGGAGCCGAGCCGTCGGTGAAGGCGAACGGTGGTTTGCGGATCTTGAGCGCACTCATCTACGACCTCCGGTTTTCCCGCCCACGATGCCACCGCGACGTGAGACGGATGCAAATTAAGTTTCACGGAGCATCGCCGAAGTCCCGCGCCGATGTCAAGAGCAGAGGCCACGCCCTTTGGCCGGGCTCAGTCGTGTTGCGGTGTGATCAACGGGAAGATCGCGTAGCGCTTGAGCATCGCCAAACGGTGCTCGCGGGAGCGGCCGGCGAATGCGGGGGCCAGCAGGCTCATCAAGATGCCTATCAACCACTCGACCGCGTCGGGCAGATCGACGTCTTCGCGTAGATGACCGGAGCCGACGTATTCGTGCAGGAGCGTCTCGATCAGCGGGGAGATCGCCGTACCCATGGCTTCTAGGCCGCCGCCTATACGCGCCAGCGGATACGAGCCGTCACCGTCGTTCTGCAGTGCCTTGAACCAACTTTCAGACCGCAATGCGTCGCTGAACAGCAGCAGGCCTTGGGCCACGCGCTCGGTCGGATCCGAGATCCCGTCGATCTGATGGGCCACGATGCCGGCCATCACCGTCGTCCTGGCGACGACCACCTCACGCACCAGCTCGTCCTTATCGGCGGCATGGCGGTACAGCGTGGCCCGTGAACACCCAGCACGCTCGGCGATCTCGTCGACGCGCACACCCAACGGGCCGCGCTGCTCGATCAACTCAGCCGTCGCGGCGATGAGCCGCGCGCGTACGCCCTCTGGCATCTCGCAACGCCTCCATCCGCCACGGCCCCGCATTTTCGGGTCTCACGCTAACAGAATGCGCAGGGATTCCTTGACCCGAGGCCGCCGATATGACACGTTTCCTAGAAACGTCTCATAGGGGCCGCCACGCCGGGTGGGACACGAACGCGTTTCGAGGATGAGGGAGGTGTCGGTGTCGACCGACGTGGAGGTCGCCGTCGTCGGCGCGGGGCCCGGTGGCATCAGTGCCGCCCATCACCTGCTGAGGCGGGGTATCACCGACTTCGTCATCCTTGAGCGCGCCGACGACTTCGGGGGAACCTGGCGCGACAATCACTACCCAGGGCTGGCCGTCGACTTGCCCGGCGTGTTCTATCAGCTGTCGTTCACCGGTAATCCGGACTGGTCGCGGGTGTTCCCCACCGACCCCGAGATCGGCGCCTACCTGCGTCGCACGGCGCGGGAATTGGGCCTGTATCACTATCTACGACCGGGATGCACCGTGACTCAACAGCGTTGGCAGCAGAACGACGCACGCTGGCGGCTGGAGATCGCCGGTCGTCCGGCGGTCACGGCGCGGTTCATGCTCAACGCGGTTGGCGGTTACATCAACCCCGACCGCTCGACTGCCCTGCCTGGGGTGGACGACTTCACTGGCACGGTGCTGCGGCCCAACGACTGGGACGACGGCTGCGACGTTCGCGGCAAACGGGTCGCGGTGGTGGGCACCGGGTCCTCGGGCGTGCAGATCGCCTCCGCCCTGGCCGACCGCGCGGCGCACCGCGACGTGTATCTACGCACCCCGGCCTGGATCTTGCCCAAAGTCGACTCCGACGTGCCCGATGCGCTTAAGCGCATCCAGCGCATTCCCGGCGTGCTGGCCGCGCTGAACCTGATCGGGCGAGTGCTGATGGACACCGTCGTGGTCATCCTCCTGGTCCACGTGCTCTCGTGGATGCCTGAGAGGCTGCTGACGACCGTCCTACCGATCTACGACATTGGCTGGCGTGCCTTCTACCGGGCGTTGCTGCGCCTCGTTGTCGATGACCCGACCTACCGGCGCGCGCTGGCGCCCCGCTATGGCACGTACGCCAAGGGGCCGGTCATCTCCAGCTCCTTCCTGCCCGCACTCAACCGGGACACGGTCAACCTCATCACCACACCCATCCAGCGGGTCACTGAAACCGGTGTGCTGAACAAGGATTCGGTGCACAATCCGGCGGACCTGCTGTGTTGGCCACCGGATACGAGCTCTACACCGACCCCGAAACCCACCGGACCGGAAGTGTCGTCGGTCGCAACGATCTGGCCGCGTGGTTCGGCAGCCACGGCCTGCGCAGTTACGCCGGAGCCAGCTACCCCAAGCTGCGAAATCGGTGGAACCTGGTCGGGCCGCGCGGATATACGGCGGACTGGCCTGGACCGACTGGGTGGAGACCACCGCCCGGCATGCGGTGCGCATGATCGACGTGGCCCGACGCATCGGCCCGCGCACCACCGCCGAGATCACCCAGGACGCGTTCGACAGGTGGAACAGCCGCACGGACCGCCGCGCCCGCACCTACCACGTCTACGTCACCAAGTGCAGCCCGCCGCTGCGGACGTACTTCGTGAACTCCCACGGCGAAACCCTGTACTACCGGCCGCAAACCATCCTCGGATCACGATCGTTCGCCCGCCACTCACCGCTGCACGACTACGGTTCCAGGTCGCCGGTGCACCAGCCCCAACGGCCTTGCCGGGCAATGAAACTGAGGCGCCAACAGCGATTTCGGCTATGCCCGCCAGCGAAGAGAACGGAGTACGGATCCGATGACCACTGTGTTCGATCCCGACGATCTGCATGCCGTCGCCAAAGCCGCAGTTGGACTCGGCGACCGCGGCGGCCTGCCGCCAGATCGTCGCCGACCTCAAACGCGCCCATCCTCAACGCTTTCGCGACGACATCCCGTGGGAGCTCAACAACGCCGGTGGTGCGATGGGGCAGATGAAACTGTTGCACTGCTCGCTCACCGAGTACCTCATCCTGTTCGGCACTCCCATCGGCACCGAAGGCCATTCCGGGCGCTATCCCACCGAAGTGTGGGACTTCGTGTTCGACGGCAACGTGTGGTGCTACGAGGAGGGACAGCTCGACCGCTCCGAGTACCGTCCCGGTGACGTCGCCTACCTCGGGCGCGGTCGCGTGAAGGGGTACTCCGCACCCGGCGGGGCCTACATGCTCGAATGCGCCCGCGGTCCGATCCTGAGCATGGCGCCGTTCGGCCTGGCCGATGCCGTCCTCAGCACGCTCGACGCACCCACCGTCGGCAAAACGGCGTGGGCCTACGCCAAACTCGTCGCCGCCAACCTGCGCCGCGGCAAGGTGTAAACCCGTGCCGCCAAGATCTGACCGAGACCCTCGACCCGCCGCCATCGGCAGGGCGGCGAGCCCCAGCTCCCATCCCAACCGAACGCTTCCGAACGCAGCGATACCAGGGAGGTAAGCCTCATGCCCTACGACACGATCATCCGGCGCGGCCGGTGGTTCGACGGCACCGGCGAACCATCCGCGGTGCGCGACATCGGCATCCGCGACGGGCGCATCGCCTCGGTGTCGGTCACCGAACTCGACGGCACCGACTGCCCGCGCGTCATCGATGCCGTCGACATGTGGGTGATGCCGGGAATGGTCGACGTTCACACCCACTACGACGTCGAAGTGTGGAAGGGCCCCGGCCTCGCCGAATCGGTGCGTCACGGGGTGACCACCGTAGCGGTGGGCTCCTGCTCGATCTCCACGGTGCACGTCGACGCCGAGGACGCCGGCGACCTCTTCGGGCGCGTCGAAGCCATCCCCCGCGACCACGTCGTCAAGGCCATGCATGAATTCAAAACCTGGTCCAGCGGCGAGGAGTACATCGCCGCGCTGGAATCACTGCCGTTGGGCGCCAATGTCTGTGCGTTCATCGGCCATTCCGATATGCGGGTGGCGGCCATGGGTCTGGAACGCGCCACCGATGGCGGGGTCACGCCCACACCGGCCGAACTGACGCAGATGGAGGACATGCTCAACGAAGCCCTCGACGCAGGATTCGTCGGAATGTCGGCGATGGACCTGGAATTCGACAAACTCGACGGGAACCGCTGCCGGTCGCGCGCCGTGCCCTCGACGTATGCCAAACCCCGCGAATTCCGCCGACTCAAAGGAATTCTGCGCCGCCGCGGCGCGGTCGTGCAGTCCGCCCCCAACGTCCGCCGCCCGGCGAATCTGCTGACCCACGCCTTGCTGTCTACCGCACTGCTTCGCAAACCCCTGAAAACCAGCCTGCTGGCGGCGGCTGACCCCAAATCCAACAAGGGCAGCGTCTTCGTGCTCAAGGCGGTTTCTCGGCTGGGCAACGCCTTTGGCGGCAATTTCCGGTTCCAGCACCTGCCGGTGCCTTTCACCGTCTACGCCGACGGTATCGACTTTGTGATCTTCGAGGAGTTCGGTTCCGGCGAGGAGGCAATGCACCTGGCCGACTGCGTCGAACGCGACGAGCTGATGCGCGACGAGGCCTACCGCCGCCGATTCCGCAAGGACTACGACATGAAGTTCGGCATCAAGGTCTGGCACCGCGACTTCTTCGACGCCGAAATCGTGTCCTGCCCTGACGCATCGGTGATCGGTAAATCGTTCGGGCAGGTCGGTGTCGAGCGCGGTGGGTTGCACCCAGTCGACGCGTTCCTGGATTTGGTGCTCGAACACGGCAAGGCGCTGCGCTGGTACACCACCATCCAGAATCACCGACCACGTATCCTCAACCGGCTGTCGAGAGACAAGTACAGCCAGATGGGGTTCTCCGACGCCGGCGCGCACATGCGCAACATGGCGTTCTACAACATGGGGCTGCGTCTGCTCAAACGGGTGCGCGACGCCGAGAACGCCGGCGCCCCGTTCATGACCGTCGAACGCGCGGTGCACCGAATGACCGGTGAACTGGCCGACTGGTACGGCCTGGACGCCGGGCATCTGCGGGTCGGGGACCGCGCCGACGTCGTCATCGTCGACCCCGAGCACCTCGACGAGTCTGTCGACACCTTCGCCGAAGCCGCCGCCGAGCAATACGACGGCATGGTGCGCATGGTCAACCGGAACGACGCCACCAAGGCGGTGTTCATCAGCGGCCAACCCGTCGTCATCGACGGTCGACCCACTGAGATCCTCGGTACGGTGCGCACGGGCAGCTTCCTGCGTGCCGGGCGCCAGTCCCCGGCCGTGCCCGTCGGCGCCGGGACCGCATGACCGCACCGCAGACTCTGACCTTCGACCTGCCGCACCTGCGCGTGTCCGCGCTGGCGTGGGGGCCACCGGACGGCCGTTTGCTGCTGTGTCTGCATGGTTTCCCCGACACCGCGTGGACCTACCGGCGGATCGGACCGCTACTGGGCGCCAAGGGGTTTCGCGTCGTGGCCCCATTTAGCCGCGGTTACTCACCGACACAGATTCCCGACGACGGTGACTATCACATCGGTGCCCTGATGTTCGACGCGCTCGCCGTGCACCGTCACCTCGGCAGCCCCGCCGATGCTGTCCTGATGGGCCACGACTGGGGCGGGTTCACCGCCTTGGCCCTGGCCGCACACCCGGACTCTCCGTTTGCCACCGTCGTCGGGCTAGCCGCCCCGTGGCTGTATGGGTTCCGCCGCGCCGGCCCTCGCGTGCTGGGGCGTCTGGCTAGCCAGGCAAGAAGGAGTTGGTACGTGCTCTACCAACAACTTCCGGCGTTACCCGAACACACGCTGCACCGCGTCATCGGCCGGCTCTGGCGCGACTGGAGCCCGCCGGGCTATGACACGGCGGCTGACCTGAACTACGTGCAGGCGGCGCTGCCCGACCGAGCCCACCGTAGCGCTGCCCTCTCCTACTACCGTCACCAGTTCCAGCCGCGCCGCCACCACGCCGCCTACCGGCTATGGCACCGATCGTGGCGCCGCATGCCCCTGCGCGTCCCCGTGCTCCTGCTCCACGGCGGACTCGACGGGGCCCTGGACCCGGAATTGGCCGCCCTCAGTGCCGGCGACCTACCCAACGGCAGCACCCACGCGGTCCTGGCCGGCGGAGGTCATTTCCCTCAGCTCGACCTGCCCGAACTGGTCACCCAGCTGATCGCTGACCACATCATGTGTGACACCGCGCAGCCGGGGACCCCCTGAGAGGGGAGGCTAGAAAGCAACTGGACCGCCGGCGGCCGTGGCTGCGGCGGCGCTGGGGTGCCCCCGTGAGGCTGAAGCCGTTACGACGCCACTCCCACTATCGCCACGTCGCCCCCTCGACTACGAAAGGACCCACACGCCGCTACGTTGCCCGAAGCCGCATAACCACAAATCCCGTGTCCACTGCCCGGGTCAAGGCCCAGGGACGCCTCGGCGAGTTGGCCGTATTGCCGCCCAACGTCAGGTCCGTCCAGTGAAACCACCCATGTTCGCCGGCTCATCTGGACCAATATCCTGCGAAGCGACGGAGAGGAGCGAAGCAGTGGATGGCGACTTCGTGAGCACGGCCGGTGGAGTCATCGGCACCGACCAACTAGGCGTGACGCTGATGCACGAGCATATTTTCGTCATGTCCACTGAAGTCACCCAAAACTATCCTAGTAAGTGGGGAGACGAAAACCATCGGATCAATGACGCGATTATCCGGCTAAATTCATTGAAGGAGCGCGGCGTCGATACGATTGTCGACCTCACCGTGGTGGGCCTGGGACGTTATATTCCGCGTATCGCCCAAATCGCTGCTGCCACCGAATTGAACATCATCGTCGCCACCGGGCTGTACACCTATAACGAACTGCCCGTCTATTTTCAATACAACGGCCCCGGCACCCCGCTGGGGGGCGTCGAACCGATGGTCGAGATGTTCGTCCGGGATATCGAAGAAGGCATCGCTGAAAGTGGGATACGAGCCGGAATTCTCAAATGTGCCACCGATGCCCCGGGGGCGACCCCTGGCGTCGAGCGCGTGTTGTGCGCCGTCGCTGAAGCGCATCGCTGTACGGGCGCGCCGATCTCCACACATACCGATGCCGCTACACGTCGCGGACTGGAACAGCAGCGCATCTTCGCTGACGCGGGCGTCGACCTTTCACGGGTGATCATCGGCCGCTGCGGCGATACGAACGACCTCGCTTACCTCGAAGAGTTGATTAACAACGGCTCCTACATAGGGATGGACCGTTTCGGGGTGGACGCTTACTTGTCTTTCGAAGACCGAGTTGACCCTGTGGCGAGAATGTGCGAGCGGGGACACATCGATCGAATGGTTCTATCTCACGATGCCTCCTGCTACTACGACGTTTGGCCCGAAACGCTCATACAGACGGCCTTGCCGAATTGGCATTACCAACACATCTTCAACGACGTCCTGCCCGCGCTGAAACAGCGCGGCGTTACCGACGAGCAAGTCCACACGATGCTGGTGGACAACCCGAAGAGGATCTTTGCCGCCCCGGTCTGCAATCCTTAGCGTGATCCGAGCTCAGCCCGCGACACTCCTTGACCGGACCCCATGAACTGGTCCACGGCTGACGGGAGTCGTTCATCGGTGGGTACAGGTGGCAGCGTAGCGGGCTGGTGGTTGATAGCCCAGCGATGAATGTCGGCGGTGGTGGTTGTAGTCGTGCTTCCAGTCGCCGGTAACGATGCGGGCCTGGGTCAGGCCAGGTCATTCTCAGTCCGTCATCTCGAGATGCTGTCTCACCTCGACGGTTCGTGGACCGGGGATCTGGCTGGCTGGAAGCCACGCGTAATATTATGTGTACGGCGTCGTTCACATAATAATTCGGGATGGACCTACCCCGGAGGTAAGGCAGAAGAGATGAAACTCGATTTCAGCACGCGCGCAATGGATATCGGTACACCGGCGTTCAACCTCGTGCGGACGTTGTCGGTCGCCGCGACCGGTGGGGCCGAAGCCGCAGAGTGTCTGCTGACTGCGGGGCGCGTGAAGAACGGCGATGCTGAAAGTTGGGTCACTGAATGGGCCGCGTTGGCCGATCAGCGACACCGTGAGGCCGAGTCTGCTGAGCATCGATCTGTCGTACGAAGCTCCTATCTGCGAGCAAGTAACTACTACCGGACTGCGATGATTTCGCTGCCACCATCAGATCCCCGACTGGACGCCTATCTGACGCGCAGTCGAGACTGCTTCCAGCGTGCGGCCGCCTTGTGTTCTCCGCCGGTAGAGACGTTGGCCATCCCGTTCGAGGAAGCTGTGTTGCCGGCCTACTTCGTGACCACCGGCAAGCGTGCGCCGACTCTGGTCGTGCTCAACGGCGGAGATTCCACAAACGAGGAGGTCGTGCATTGGCTGGGATTCGCCGCGGTCGATCGTGGCTGGAACTGCGTGGTGTTCGAGGGGCCTGGGCAATGGAGTGCCCTGCAGCTCAACCCCGGGCTCTATCTGCGCCCGGACTTCGAGGCGCCGGTGCGGGCCGTGATCGATCACGTGACTCAACGGACCGATGTCGATTCGGACCGCCTCGCAATCTTCGGCCCGTCTTTAGGTGCCTCGCTCGCAGCACGGGCGACTGCCTTCGACAAGCGGATAAAGGCCTGCGTGAGCGACGGCTTGGTGGTGGACGTCTACCAAGCCTGGCACGCCGTCTGGCCCAGCCCTCTACAACAAGCGCCCGCATGGTTGTTCGACATGGCGTTCGCCACGATGGAGAAACTGAGCCCGCAATTGCGCGGATTGAGTAACCGGTTCCGCGCGATGTTCGGCCAGACTCGCCCGCACGATCTCATCGAGTCTTGGCGCCCTTTCGATATCGGCGGCCTTGCCACTCGAATCGACGTCCCCGTCCTGCTCCTGTACGGGGAAGCAGAGCTCGCCCAGACCAATGAGGACGTTTCCGCCGGTGTGCTGCAGTTCATCGCGGAGCTGGCGGGTGCGACGACGCTTCGGGTGTTCGGCTACGACCAAGGCTGGGCCGCCACCCACTGCCAGATCGGGGCACTCTCGTCGCTGCAGGCCGCGATGTTCGACTGGCTGGACCGGGTTGTCGTCGCGGGTGAAACATTGCCGACGATGGACGCCGATCTGAGCGTGATGCGTCGACATCTGCACGGTGCGGCCGCCACTCGTGCACTAGACCGTATCGAGGCGACAGCCCACGGCGCTCGGCTGAGTTCACCCTGAGCAGTTCTCGCACCTCGATCACTTGTTCTGATACGACCAAGACCCCACAGGAAGGAGCATCCATGGACGACACCGAACGGGCCGGCCGCCGCCGAGGCCGGCCCCGCAGCACGGCCGTCGATGCGGCCCTCCTGCAGGCCGCGGTGGACGAGTTCACGGCCAATGGATTCCGCGACATGAGCATGGAATCCATTGCGACGCGCGCCGGGGTCAGCAAGGTCTCCCTGTACCGCCGCTGGACATCCAAAATAGCTGTTACAGAAGAGATCCTGCGCCTGATGAGCCAAACGACAACGCCCACTGATCAGGGCAGTCTCGAAGCTGACGTTCGCCACTTGATAGGTCAGTCAGTGGGCACCCCCCAAGCCATGACAACAGCCCGGGTCCTGATGCGTACCATGGGCGAAATCAGTGGCGACCCTAAACTGCTCGCCCTGTACCGAGAACACCTGCTGCGTCCAAGGATCGAGCAGATCCACACACTCATCGAACGTGCGCGCCGACGCGGCGAAATACACCCAAACCTGGACACCGACGTCATCGCCATGACCATCGCGGGGCCAGTCTTCCTCTACCAGCTCAGCGTGCTCACCAACACCGACACCGACCTCCCCGAAGACATGCCTGACCAGATGATTCGGGCAATTCTCGTCGGGATCTCTGCGACAAGAGATTGTTGACTTTTGCGTTCATCGGGATCGCCCCCTCGCGTGACTCTGCGCCCAGCGTAGTTTTTCGCTCTGCGACCAAAGCTGATGACCGGACCCATGAACCGGTCCACGGCTGACGAGAATCGTTCATCGGTGGGTACAGGTGGCAGCGTAGCGGGCTGGTGGTTGACAGCCCAGCGATGAATGTCGGCGTTGGTGGTTGTAGTCGTGCTTCCAGTCGCCGATAACGATGCGTGCCTGGGTCAGGGACCAGAAGCTGTTGATGTTGAGACATTCGTCGCAAAGGCGGCAGTTGAATGATTCGACGTAGCCGTTGCGCCATGGCTCGCCGGGCGGGATAAAATGCAACCCGACCTGACCCAGCGCCCAGCCAGCCATTGCGCTGCAAGCCAATTCAAGTCCGTTGTGCATCGCCAGATCGTCGGATAGGTACCGCGCTGGGCGGCCACTCGGTCCAGTTCGTCAAGGAGTGTCGCGGGCTGAGCTCGGAATCACGCTAAGGCATTCGCGGGTGTGCTCGTCGATGATTGACACGAACTTGATGGGCCGCCCGTCGGTAGTCACGTCGAACTGGAAATCCACCGCCCACACCCGGTCGGGCGCATCGGCGACCATGGTCGGCGGTGCGGCGGAGGTGCCGCGAAGCTTGCGCTTTCGCCGCTGCGGCACACGCAGTCCCTCTTCGCGCCAAAGGCGTTGGATCTTCTTGTGGTTGACGTGCCAGCCCTCGCCGTGGGCATCGTAGTAAGCCGGCCGGAAACCACGGCGGGAATGCTTGTTGGCATAAGCCCGCAGCCACTCTCGCAGGGCAGCGTCGGGATCATCTGGTGTCGCCGCGACAGGTTCGTGGCGTTGGGTGGCGCGGTGTTGCCCGGTGACGCGGCAGGCGAACCGTTCGCTGACCCCAAGCACGCGCTGGAGGTGACAAACGGCTGCCCGCCGGCGTTCCGGGCCTAGAAGTTTCCCGTTGCGATCTCCCGCAGCGCGTCCTTCTCCGACTCCGCGTCGGCCAACAAGCGCTTGAGCGTAGCGTTCTCGCGTTCGAGGTCCTTGAGGCGCTTGGCATCCTCGGCTTTCAGGCCGCCGAACTGGTTGCGCCAGGGGTGGTAGGTGGCCTCGGATACCCCGAGCTCGCGGCACACCGCCGCAGCGTCCTTGCCCTCGGCCAACAGCCGGTCGGCCGCGGTCAGCTTGCGCACAATCTGCTCCGGGCTGTGCCGTTTCCTCGTCGCCATGATCTTGTCGAGCCTTCCTACCCACAACGTGGGCCGCAAGCCTCTCATAAGCCATGGATCAACCAATCGGGGTCAGGCCACCCACCGGCTGCAACTAGCCGCGTGGCGTAATCGACTGCCTCGTCAAAGAAAAGGTCGAGCCCGCCGACTCCAATCCAGGCAGGTGCGAGACCTGAAAGGTCCTACCGACGCGCCGGTGCCGCATACTCGGGAGCGTCAGACATCCGAGGTTTTCGACCGAGATACGCCGTCCATCCGAATTCGTTGGACCCGGCGGTCCATACCAATCGTCCTCGTATCCCTGGATCGCGCAGCGCTGTGCGGTCATCGATCATCGGACAGCCCAGCACCTGCGCGCTCAGAGGAAGCTTCTCGTCATGGGCCCGCTGGGCAACTGCGGCAGCGAGCCCACCGCCAGCACTGGAACCCACTACGGCGATGCGCTCCGCGTCAATGCCAAACTCTGCCTTGCGCATCCAGGCAAGGGTGGCCATGCAGTCGTCAAGGGGTGCGGGGAACGGATTCTCGGGCGCGAGGCGATAGTCGGGTGCGACGACTATGGTGTTAAGCGCTCGCGCCGTCGCAGCAGCCGAAGCAGCTTCGAAGCCCGCTGAGCCACAGACCATTCCACCCCCGTGCAGCCACAAAACGCCCGGCCGCTGGCCCGTGCAACCTGCCGCGGCGATGACTCGCACCGGCACGCCGACGCCGGGGACAACGCAGCACCGCGAGGTCATGCCCCGGCCAACCGGTGTCGGGATGCGCAGGACAGCGCGGTTGAACGGCAGGGAACGCTCCGTCACGTCAGACGCCAGAAGGGGAAGCAACGGATTGCGCATGTCGGGCGCGACGCCGGCCAGTAGATGACATGCAGCGCGATAGCGCCGCCGCAGGGCCGCGGCCGTGGCGATCGTCGCCACTAGAACCAGAACCAGCACCGCCCGTGCCGCGGGTTCTCTGAATTGAGTGAGTCGGCGGCGCGGCAGTGCGCCGCCGCCGAGTCGACCCAGCGCGCCTCATTGCTGTCCCGCTCCGCTAAAACCGAGGTGTGCCTGCCGAGCAGATGTGTGCAATTCAACCCTCCAAAAGCTTTGCTCCATCCAACGTCCGGACGGGACGACCGATCTGCTCGAGTAGGGTCAAAGACTTGTGTATGCCGCCGTTCAGGCCATCGCGATGGCTCGTGCACAGCGCCAAGGCGGCTTCGGCCATAGCCTCGACGGGCTCGAGGACGCCGGCATCGGCGACGGCGTCCTCGGCGATCGTCGCCTTCACGCCTTCTGTCAACACGGCCTTCACCGGAGCGAGTGCGTTGCAGACGATCGAGTCGGCGTAATACTCGGAAGCCAGCCCCTCACTCAGCCGGTTCAGGGCCGCCTTGGATCCGCCGTAGGCGGTCCCCTGGAGGTGGTAGATCGGGTCGGGCGGGCGCGTCGTCGGGATGTCGCCCGACAGCGAGGTGATGTTCAAAATCCAGCCGCCGCCTCGTTCTCGCATTGCCGGAATCACGCGCTGGCACAGGTCGAACGGGGCGAAGTAGTTGATCGTCGTAATGAGC
>NZ_BAAGDE010000057.1:0-42841 GCF_054660795.1 Mycobacterium sp. MUNTM1 | reverse complement strand
GGTCGGGCTTGGGGGGCGGCTGCCCGGGCGAGGCAGGGGTGTGGCTGCTCATACTGCCATCTTTGCCCTATCGGACGCCGATTGAAACCGATTCGGACAACCCAACCTCGCGCACCAGCGTCCGCGCGGTTCGGGCGTTAGGGTCGGCGGTATGACGGCACTGCCGCACGTGCGGGGCGCGATCACGCGCGCGGCGGTGCTGGTGACGGCGATGTCCGTCGTTGCGGCGTGCAGCAATTCCGACCCGCTGGGAGCCCAGGTTCGAAGCCCCAACTCCATTGTCATCGGATCCGGCGACTTTCCGGAATCGCAGATCATCGCCGAGATTTATGCACAAGCCTTGCAGGCCAATGGTTTCGAAGTGGGCAAGCGGATGGGCATCGGGAGCCGGGAGACGTATATTCCTGCGCTCAAAGACCATTCCATCGACCTGGTGCCGGAATACATCGGCAATCTGCTGCTCTACATTTCGCCGGCGTCCGACGCCACCACGCTGGACGCCGTCGAGCGTGAGCTTGACCGGCACCTGCCCGGTGACCTCTCGATTCTGACGCCGGCTCCGGCCACGGACACCGACACGGTCAGCGTGACCGGGCAAACGGCCAACTCCTGCAATTTGAAGACAATCGCCGATCTGGCCGTCCATTCGGCCGACGTGCGATTCGGGGCGCCCTCGGCGTTCGCGACCCGGCCCGCCGGGTTGCCCGGGCTGCGGCAGAAGTACGGCCTCGAGATCAAGCCGGGCAACTTCGTCGCCATCGACGACGGCGGCGGCGCGGTCACCGTCCGCGCATTGGTCGAGGGCAGGGTGAACGCCGCCAACATCTTCACCACGTCACCGGCCATCCCGCAGAACCATTTGGTGGCCCTCGACGACCCCGAACATAATTTCGTGGCCGGAAACATCGTGCCGCTGCTCAATTCCCAGAAGAGATCTCCGCGGCTCAAAGAGGTGCTGGATGCGGTCTCGGCGAAGCTGACCACGTCCGGCGTCGCCGGACTCAACGCCGCGGTGTCGGGGAATTCGGGCATCGATCCCGACGAGGCGGCGCGAAACTGGGTACGCGACAACGGCTTCGATCACCCCATCGGAGGATGACTTGATCATCTTCGACAACGTCAGCAAGGCCTTCGACGACGGAACCACCGCGGTGAGCCAGCTCAGCCTGAGCGTCCCCACCGGCAAGCTGACCGTGTTCGTCGGATCCTCCGGCAGCGGCAAGACCACGGCGCTGCGGATGATCAACCGGATGATCGAGCCCACCTCGGGCACCATCACGATCGACGGTGTCGACGTCGCCACCCGCGACCCGGTCAAGCTGCGGCTCGGCATCGGCTACGTCATCCAGCACGCCGGCCTGATGCCACACCAGCGCGTAATCGACAATGTGGCAACGGTTCCCGTCTTGCGGGGTCGGCCGCGCCGGGCCGCCCGCAAAGAGGCCTACGCGGTGCTCGAGCGGGTCGGGCTGGATGCCAGGCTCGCGACCCGCTACCCCGCACAGCTCTCCGGCGGCGAGCAGCAGCGGGTCGGCGTGGCACGAGCGCTGGCCGCCGACCCGCCAATCCTGTTGATGGACGAGCCGTTCTCCGCCGTCGACCCGGTGGTCCGCCACGATCTGCAGAACGAAATCCTGCGCCTGCAAGGCGAATTACACAAGACGATCGTGTTCGTCACCCACGACATCGACGAGGCGCTGCGGCTCGGCGAACGGGTCGCGGTGTTCAGGGGCGGTTCGCTACAGCAGTACGACGAGCCCGCCCGGCTGCTGTCGCGGCCGGCCAACGACTTCGTGTCGCGGTTCATCGGCCTGGGCCGCGGCTACCGATGGCTGCAACTGCTCGACGCGGCCGGACTACCGCTGCGCGACGTCGAACGGATCACCGCCGACAAGCTCGCGGCGACAACGCTTTCCGACGGCTGGGCCGTGGTCGTCGACGACGTCGGGGCGCCGCTCGGCTGGATCGACGACGAGGGGCTGCGACGGCACCGCGACGGTGTGTCATTGCCCGACAGCATGAGCGGGGTCGGATCGTTGTTCCGGCCGCGGGGCAATCTGAGCCAGGCGCTGGACGCGGCGCTGTCGTCGCCCTCGGGCATCGGCGTCGCCGTCGACGACGGCGGCAGGGTGATCGGCGGTGTGCTGGCCGCCGAGGTGCTGGCCGCGGTGGACTCCCGACGGCTGGGTTCGGCCGAATCGCGGGGGACCTAGCCGATGCATTACCTACTCACCCATCTCGACGACGCCTGGGGGCTGACCGTCGTGCACCTGCGGCTGTCGTTGGTGCCGGTGCTGATCGGGCTGGCGATCGCGCTGCCGCTCGGCATGCTGGTGCAGCGCACCCGGGTCGCCCGCCGCCTCACGACGGCGGGCGCCAGCGTCGTGTTCACCATCCCGTCGCTGGCGCTGTTCGTGGTGTTGCCGATGCTCATCGGGACTCGCATCCTCGACGAGGCCAACGTGATGGTGGCGCTGACGGCCTATACCGCGGCGCTGATGGTGCGGGCGGTGCTCGAGGCGCTGGACGCCGTGCCCAACCAGGTGCGCGACGCCGCCACGGCGGTCGGCTACCCGCCTATCACACGGATGCTGAAAGTCGAACTGCCGCTGTCGGTTCCGGTGCTCGTCGCGGGCCTGCGGGTGGTGGTGGTCACCAACATCGCGATGGTCTCGGCTGGCTCGGTCATCGGCATCGGCGGGCTGGGCAGCTGGTTCACCCAGGGATACCAGACCAACAAGAGCGATCAGATCCTGGCCGGCATCATCGCGCTGTTCCTGCTGGCGGTCGTCATCGACGTGCTCATCGTGTTGGCGGGCCGGCTGGCCACCCCGTGGGCACACGCCACGCGCAGCACCGGCCGCCGCTCGGTCGTCGCACCGGTGGTGGGTGGTGCCCGGTGAACTTCATCGACCGCGCGATCTCCTATGTGTTGACCGCCGACAACTGGACCGGCCCGGTCGGGCTCGCGGCCCGCATTTTGGAACACCTCGAGTACACCGTCCTGGCGGTGGGCGCCTCAGCGCTGATCGCGATCCCCGTCGGCCTGATCATCGGGCACACCGGGCGCGGCACCCTGCTGGTGGTGGGGGTCGTCAACGGACTGCGCTCGCTGCCGACGCTGGGCGTGCTGCTGTTCGGAACGCTGTTGTTCGGGCTGGGCCTGGGCCCATCGTTGGTGGCACTGATGCTGTTGGGGGTGCCGGCGGTGTTGGCCGGCACCTACGCCGGGATTGCCAACGTCGAGCCGACGGTCGTCGATGCCGCCCGCGCGATGGGCATGACCGAGGCCCAGGTGCTGCTGCGCGTTGAGGTGCCCAACGCGTTGCCGTTGATCCTGGGCGGGCTGCGCAACGCCACGCTGCAGGTGGTCGCCACCGCGACCGTGGCGGCCTACGCCAGCCTCGGCGGTCTGGGCCGGTACCTGATTGACGGGATCAAAGAACGTGAGTTTCATCTCGCTCTGGTCGGGGCGCTGATGGTGGCCGCGTTGGCGCTGGTGCTCGACGGACTGCTGGCGGTTGCGGTGTGGATTGCGGTGCCGGGGACCGGGCGGCTGCGGCGAACATACCGGGCACTGCCGCAGCGGTTGGCGGGCACGTCTTACGGTAGATGAGTGAACGCAGCCCCCTCTGAACCGTCTCGCCGCGTGTGGCAGACGATGCTCACCTGGCGCGCACAGGATGCTCCCCGGATGGAATCGGTACGACTCCAGGTGTCCGGCAACAGAATCAAGGCCAATGGCCGCATCATTGCCGCCGCCACCGATGCCCATCCCGCGTTCGGCGCCTACTACGACCTGCTGACCGATGAGGCCGGTGCCACCAAGCGGCTCGGAATGACCGTCACCCTCGCCGAGCGAGAGCGCGTCTTCTCCTTCGCCCGCGACGAAGAGAACATGTGGCTGGTCACCGACCATCAGGGCGAACACCGCGCGGCCTACAACGGCGCGCTCGACGTCGACGTCGAGTTCAGCCCGTTCTTCAACGCGCTGCCCATCCGGCGGCTCGGCTTGTTTGAGCGGGCGGCCTCGGTCACGCTGCCGGTGGTCTATGTCAACGTGCCGGAGATGTCCATCACCGCCGACACCGTGAGCTACAGCAGCACCGGCAGCCTGGACGAGATCAAGTTGCGCTCGCCGATCTCCGACACGACGGTGAGCATCGACGACGAAGGATTCATCGTCGACTATCCAGGCTTGGCAGAGCGGATCTGACCACCCCGCCGGCGCGGCCCGCGGCGGCCAGTTCCTGACGCCAGTTCTCCGCGCCGACGACGACGTGGAAGATGTCGTCGCGCCGGAAGCTGTCGTAACGCGTGCGCGCGGCGTGGCCGGCCTCGACGAGGTCGGCGACCGAGTTGTGGGAAGCCAGCGATTCGCGGGCTCGGGTCAGCAGCTCGATGACGCGATCGGCCGCCGGCACCAATTGGTCGGAGTTGCCTTCGCACATCGCCCGGACCAGGTCCGGGGCGGTCGCCGCCACCCGGGTCCCGTCGCGGAAGGACCCGGCCGCCAGCGCGAAGGCCAACGGGACGTCTCCGGCGACGACGGCCAGCGCCTCGGCGAGCAGGTGGGGCAGGTGTGAGATCGCCGCCGCGGCTGCGTCGTGTTCGTCCGACCTGGCCGGCACCACCACCGCGCCGCAGTCCAACGCCAACGTCATCACCATCGACCAGACCGCCGCATCCACGTGATCGTCAACGCTGACCACCCACGGGGCCCCGGTGAACAATCCGGCATAGCCGGCGGTCCAGCCCGAGTGAGCGGTACCCGCCATCGGATGGCCCCCGACGAAGCGTTCCTGCAGACCCGCCGCGACGACCTGGTCGAGGACCGCCTGCTTGACGCTGGTGACGTCGGTCAGCGGACACGCCGGGGCCGTCTCCTTGATGTGCGCGAGCATGCCCGCCATCGCCGGCATCGGCACGGCCAGCACGACCAGCGCACCGGATTCGGCGGCGCGAGACAAGGTCGCGGTCAGGTCGGTGGTGGCGTCGAAGCCGTCGGCGGTCGCGGCCTGGGCGCCGTCCACCGAGCGGTTATAGCCGAACACCTCGCGGCCGGCCGCCGTGGCGGCGCGCATTATCGAACCGCCGATCAGCCCCAGCCCGAGCACACACACCGGTGTCTGAGAAGGAGGGCTTGCCACATTCCAAGGTTGGCACATCCCGCCGGGGACGGCGCCGCCAGATCTCGCGGCTACCAGGCGCCATCTGGTCAGGGGCCTGGTCAGGGACTACCGTAAGCGGCCATGGGAGCACAACGGGCCTCTGCCCAGGGCCTGTCCGCGGACACGCCGGACGGTTTCGGCGTCGCGGTGGTGCGTGAAGAGGGGCAGTGGCGCTGCGCCCCGATGGCCCGTAAATCGCTGTTGAGCCTGGCGGCCGCCGAGACCGAGCTGCGCGAATTGCGCAGTTCCGGGGCGGTCTTCGGCCTGCTGGACGTCGACGACGAATTCTTCGTCATCGTCCGGCCGGCGCCGTCGGGCACGCGGTTGTTGCTCTCGGACGCCACCGCGGCCCTGGACTACGACATCGCCGCCGAAGTGCTCGACAAGTTGGACGCCGACATCGATCCCGAGGACCTCGAGGACTCGGATCCCTTCGAAGAGGGCGACTTAGGGCTGCTGTCCGATGTCGGGCTGCCCGAGGCGGTCCTCGGGGTCATCCTCGACGAGACCGACCTGTACGCCGACGAGCAGCTGGGCCGCATCGCCCGCGAGATGGGCTTCGCCGATCAGCTGTCGGCGGTGATCGACCGCCTCGGTCGGTGATCCTCGGTCGGTGATCACTGACGAAGACCTGATCCGTTCCGCCTTGTCGGTTGCCGCGACGGCGGGTCCCCGCGACGTGCCGATCGGTGCGGTAATCGTCGGCGCCGATGGAACCGAGCTGGCCCGGGCGGTCAATGCCCGCGAGGCGTGGGGAGACCCGACGGCCCACGCCGAAATCCTGGCGCTGCGCGCGGCGGCCGAGGTCCTCGGGGACGGGTGGCGCCGGGAAGGCGCCCCGCTGGGGGGCACCGTCGAACCGTGCACCATGTGTGCGGGCGCTCTGGTGCTGTCGCGCATCGCCCGGCTGGTGTTCGGCGCCTGGGAGCCCAAGACCGGAGCGGTCGGGTCGCTGTGGGACGTGGTCCGCGATCGGCGGCTCAACCACCGACCGGAAGTGCGCGGCGGTGTGCTGGCCCAGGAGTGCGCCGCGCCGCTGGAGGCCTTCTTCGCCCGCCAGCGATTGGGGTGAGGGGCATGCCGTTCGGTAAGCTGCTCGGCGGTGGCGTGTCCGAGCGGCCTAAGGAGCACGCCTCGAAAGCGTGTGACGGCTAAAACCGTCCGAGGGTTCAAATCCCTCCGCCACCGCCAAAGGTTCTTGCGGGGAGCCCCCGGCGAACGAAAGTTCGGTGGGGGTTCTTCCGTGATCGCGCCGCTTAGTCGCCCTGGCGCCACGTTGCCGTCCTGGCCGGGGGGGGGTGGGATAGGCGACAACGGATTTGGTCCGTCGCAACGGTCCCAGACCGCCGAAATAGGCCCTCGGCGCTCGGCGGGAGATGGTGCCCGCATGGGCACCATCATTCAGCGACCCTAACGCGGGATCGACAGAGGATGCGCACGTCCGAGGTCACCGCGGTCACCGCGGCATTGGCGACACGAGTAGATACCTGCCTGCGGCGCGCCTACCCCAGAAAGGCAGATGCCCGCTACCCTGCCAATACGGCCCGGGTATCGCGCCTTGGCACTGCTAATTCAACGGCTTTTCAGCGCCAAACTTCTGGGCCAGCAACCATTCTTCGTCTTTTACATATTTACCCAGGCTTATGAAAAGGCACCCAAACGCAAATCCGGCCATGAGAGGGGCAGCGATTACGGCAATCGGACCTCCGCCCAGTATCCCAACGGCTGTCCCGACGGTGCCCGCAGTCCGAGTATTAACCTTGACCTTTGCATCGCTCGGACGACGTCTGAAACTCAACGGCTTGTGCGCGGCTCGCTCGTCCGGCGTGCGCTTCATTTGCCTATACGTAGAATAGAGATTCACGATTATAAGTGCCACAAGCACCGTCAACGCGGTAGTGCGACCTGATTGGGATCCGATTTTGTCAAATATTACACTTGTCACGAGGGCGAAAGCGAGCAGAAAGAACCCGACAAAGCACAGCGCAGCGAACGTCAACCAGAAACGTTTAAACCAATATTCAGCTCCGCGTGTATACCAACTCGTGCCAAAGTATTTAATCGGAGGTACAGCCTCTGGTTCGGCCCTGATCATCCAAACACTTTATCCCAGAGCCCCGACACAGTATCCGCGGCACCACTTACGTCATCCTTCATTGCGGCCCAACCCTTGCTCACAGAGTCGCTCAGTCCATGAGTGATCCCGGAAATATAGCCACGACTCTGAATTTGCTCATCCCAATGTTCGTGTGTCAATGCGCTTGCGAAGTCGCCAACTCCCCATGCCCCCACGGTGACAAGGGCTCCGGCGCCGACCACTGCTCCAACGGCTGCCTCCTCCGGCAAGAAGAAAGCAGCGGCAGCGGTCCCGCCGATTCCTGCCGCCACCCCGGCTGCCTGCGAGCCGAAATCGCGCACTTCAGCCCGTGTGGGCGACCATCCTTTCTGGACGTCGTCCACTGTCTGCGCATTTCCGACTATCCCGGCCGCCAGGATATCGATAACCGGAATGTCATCCAGAAACTTCAAGCCCTTAGGCATTTCGGCCCAATCAGCGGAGTTAGCCATCCTTGCAAGATCCCCGACACTGGTATTCAGGGTCTTTGTAAATGGAAGCTCACCTTGCCCCTTCAAGGCGCCATCAAGTTGAGCCTGTTTGCTTGCCAGATTCTGCGCAACGTCTCGATGGTTCCACTCAGCGAAATCCCAGGCTCCCGCAGGGCGCGGACGCCCGGCAAAGGCTAGGTAGGACGCCTTCGATTTCTCAAGGGCTTTGCTAGCCTCGTCGAGCTCATCTTTTAGGCCATCGATTGATTTTGGAAGACCATCGGCTAGATGATCGTTCGCCAAAGCGGGGAGGGTATACAGACCCTTGACCATTGCCGCCACGCTGACGGCCTTGTCCCAAGTAGGCCCGCCCTTCTTTGCAGCATCCGGAGCCATGTCATGGCTGATTGTGTTGATATGTGCCGCAGCTTCCAGTCGATATCCCTGGGCCAGCTGGCGCGTTTCTTCATAGAATGAGTTGTAGTCTTTCTGGGCTCGTACAGCCTTAACCGCCGCAGGCGAATCGGGATCGCCCGTGATTGTCAGCGGTAACGGCTTGCCATCATCGCCGATCTGCGCGCCGTCGGCCCTGTCATCCATCGCTACCTGATAGAGCTTGTTCTCCAGATCCTGCAATTGCTGCCCCAGCTGGCTGACAACTTTCCCGAATTCCTCGTAAGAGCCCTCAATCCCGGCAAGGCAAAGACTTGCAATAGTCCAAGCTTTCCTGAACTCGGAAGCAGCGACGCCTGTCCAAGTAGCATCATTGGCTAATCGATCGACATCTTTTTCTAAAGCCTGACCGATACCCTTGAATTCGCCTGATACGCGGGTCAGGGTGTCTCCCATAGCAATGAGCCCGGGAATGTCGCCACCTACCCAGCTCACTTCACCAAGCCTTCGGTGATGTTGTCCCAGAGGAAACGGTTTTTGTCCCCGTCGTCAGCGATTACATATTTGTTGCGGCAGTCCTTCAACTTGTCGGCATCCTGACTCAGAAAAGTATGCATCCTGCTGTTCACAAAACTGAGCTCATCGAGAAGCGCTTTCATTGATGTGTTTAAGGCCCCGTCACCTGAGTCCGGTGGTGTGATCTTCAACTGCGATGCGACATGCGCAAACTGATCAGATTCAGTCTTATACGTGTTGGCGAGAGCATCCAGGTCGGCTAATACGACTTTAAAGTCGGACATTGAGAGTCTCCTTGAGCAGGTCTACTCGATCTTTGGTCCATATTGTTGGTAGAACACCAGGGCTGGGATCCACAAGAAAAATGCCGTGGCTCAAGGCTTCTATGGTGGATTGCGCCAGTTTGAGCCACGGTTGGTATTCGCCGAGGGCCGCAACCAGGGTGCGCACGGAGGTGAAGGCTACGAACAGCGGATCACCGTCGGTTGGTCGGCACAGCTCGATCGCGAAGCCACTTGCAGACCCGGGGAGCGGATGTGCCGGCACCCACCATTCCGAGGCGGCCATCGTTCCGATCTCGACGTCGTGAAGGCCCGACGTAGACTGAGCTCGCTGATAGTCGGCCTCGGCTTGCCGCACGGCGTTCCACCGCGATATTACGTCGGCCGGCGGCGTGGCCACCCATCCGTGCACCTCGCGCCAGTCGTCTTCGAGTTGTTCAGCTGTCTGCCAACCGGGTTGCCAAGCTAACGATTTCTTGACTGTCCGATCATGCTCCTCACGAGCGAGTTCTCGTGGAAACATTTGACTCCTCGACTGGTGGTTGGGCCAAGCCCAGTGACGGGGTGTAAGAGTTCGCTCGATCCCGTGACGTTTGGTTCGCAGTTTAGTCGATTAGCGCCGGTGTGGTCGCGGACTTGTGCTGGTGGGGATGGCCAGCGTTGCTCGGGCGCGCACGCGTGAGCACGTCGAAACTGATGTAGCGGTAGCCTTCGATCCATTCGTCGCCTTGTTCAGCTAACGCGGCTCCGGGCCGGATGTTGGCGGTGAAGTCTTGGGGAAGATGCCGGTGTCGACCTCGGCGACCATGGCTCCGCGATCCTGAATTTCGGCGTCAGTTCTGCTGGTCCAACGCATCGGCCAACCGACCTCAGATCTCAGGGTTCCAACGGTGTAGCAATAGGGGCGCCGAGACTTGCGTGAGTGCATTCTGGGCGCCCGCGCCTAGATTGCCGCCCGCTCGCCGACGATCCGTCCGGCCTCGGCCCGACCCGGCGATGTGAGCGGATGACAGTAGCTCGGGCCGATTGGCGCTCGATCCTTCCGAGCCACTAATTTTCCTCAGGTGAACTTCTCAGCTGCAGGTGCAGCCGCGCGGTGGATCGTCCCCTTGCTCACGCTTGCAGCCGTGGCCTGCATGGGCCTTGTCGCCGACCCGGTACACCTCCGTCCCGCCCCTGCGATGCGGCTGGTCGCCGACGGCGACCCGTTGGCCGGGGCGCCGTTCTACGTCAACCCCACGTCGGCGGCCATGCGCGCCGCGCAGAGCGCCGATCCGCCGAGCCCCGAGCTGACCGCCATCGCCAACACGCCGCAGGCCTACTGGATCGTCCCGGGCGGGTCGGCGGCAACGGTCGGGAAGTATGTCGGCGACGCGAATGGGGCCGGCGCGATCCCGATTCTGGCGGTTTATGGCATCCCCCACCGCGACTGCGGCAGCTTCGCGGCCGGCGGCATGGGCTCGGCCGACGACTACCGCTCCTGGATCGACGGCATCGCATCCGGTGTGGGCGCTTCGCGGGTGGCGATCGTCGTCGAACCCGACGCGCTCGCCATGGCCGACTGCCTGTCGGGTGATGCGCGCCAGGAACGCTTCGACCTGATCCGCTACGCCGTCGACACCTTGACGAAGGATCCGAACGCGGCGGTGTACGTCGACGCGGGTCACCTGCGCTGGCACAGCGCCGACGACATGGCCGCCCGGCTCAACCAGGCCGGCGTCGGCCGCGCCCGCGGTTTCAGCATCAACACTGCGAACTTCTTCACCACCGAGGACGAAATCGGTTACGGCGAGGCGATTTCGGGGCTCACCAATGGTTCGCACTACGTGATCGACACCTCGCGCAACGGTGCGGGACCGGCTCCCGACTCCGACCTCAACTGGTGCAACCCCAGCGGTCGGGCGCTGGGCACTCCGCCGACCGCCAGCACCGCGGGCGCGCACGCCGACGCGTACCTGTGGATCAAACGGCCCGGCGAGTCCGACGGAACCTGCGGCAAAGGCGACCCGCCCGCCGGCAACTTCGTGAGCCAGTACGCCATCGACCTCGCCCACAACGCCGGACATTAGAAGGGCCTTGGCCTGGCGCCGGTAGGCATGTCGGTGCCGCGGAAGAGATTTGCGATTCGTGATGGTTCTCGGTTGAAAATGGGTAACATTTAGATACCGAAAACACCAAAGCGAGCGCGCGCAAGAGGCATCATGGCCAGGAAAGTCGAGATCATCGCCGTCTTCGCAATCCTTTCTGCCTTCATCACGACTCCCGCGACACTGTCCGGTTTCGTCGCGCACGCAGATGATTCGGGGACCGCGCTGTACAGCGGCATCAACCAGCTTCGCCCGGGATGTGGGCCGATCAACGACGATCCGCGTCTGATCGAAGCCGCCCAGCGCCACGCCGACGACATGCTGCGCAACGGGGTCAGCGGACACATCGGTTCGGACGGCTCTTCGCCACAGGCGCGAATCACCGCTGCGGGCTACAGAAGCCGGTACTCGGGTGAGGTCGTCTTCTGGGGCACCGGATCCGCCGCGACCCCCCAGGAAGCCCTCGACATGTGGATGCAGAGTCCGCCGCACCGAGACATCATCTTGAACTGCGCGTATAACGCGGGTGGCTTCGCCACCGCGTGGGACGGCAACAAGATGACCGCTGTCGGTGACTTCGCGGCCTCGTAAAACCTTTTAGGCCAAGCTCCTTCGATTCCTGACTCTTGTTGCTCGGTCCTCGCACGTGAGGCAGCCACCCAGATCCCTTGGGCGACAGCACGAGCCACGGCCTTGCGGATTGCGAGACTAGGGTTGCGGATCGCATGACGAAGGCGGCGACGGCACCCATGGGGTCCTCCTTCGGCTCAGCATCTAGGCATGAGGCCGATCGAGCAAAAGCTCGCGGGCAATCACTCGTGGGGCAACCATCCTGATCCGTGGGGCGACAGGACAAAGCCACGGCCTTGCGGATCTTTGCAAGCTGTTGTGCCCGAATTATCGACCCCGCAGATGATGCCGTTCACTGTGATGGAGTGTGATGGGGGAAGTGTTTTGATGGGTTGTCCGCCAATTACCCTGGATTGTTCGCCCTCGTTCGTCTGCTTTAGGCCTGACGTTGTTCCCATCCAATTCACCCCGGTAATTCCGGCCGTAGGATTTGACGGCGCGGGCGGTATCGCGGGCAAATTATTTCCCCTACATAGCGCTTCATCGAAATAAAACTGCAGATGACGCCATCTGGAGTGAGGAAATAGACGGTTTGCAGGGGCGGCCGTCCTGGATTGGGAACGTCAATTGTGTAATCGGCGGCGTTCACTGCAGCGTATGAGCTGAGGTCGGGGAACCTCGGCCCGTCCGCGTGCGCTGTGCACGTACCCAACAGCGCAGCGCCGACAAATGCGACAACGCTAGAAAGGCCTCGAACTACCATGTTTGTCCCGTCGGTCTCGGCGGGGATGGATTCAGTGACTGAGGTGGCGCCGCCAGCAGCCGACCAACACCGACGAGCATCGCCGCCCCCTTCTGAGCAGGTACAAACCCTACTACCGGAGGGTCTGCGGCGGGTTCGTGTTGATCGACTTCAGCGAGGCCCAATGGCCGCGATCCGGCTCAGGTCTGGCTACCGGCCAGCTTGCGCGCCGTCAGCGCTTCGATGTCTTGGAACGGGCGTCCCTCGGGCCGGATCAGGTCGTGGAACCACACCTTCGGGACCGAGGTGTAGGGGTGATCCCATGAGTCCCAGGGGAAGTAGGTCTGGGTCTTGCCCGCGACCAGCCCCCAGTTGATGGCACCGACGTTGTGCCGCTTCGCAACCGGCAGGATCGATTCGACGGTGCTGCCCTGGGGACGCGCCATGTATTCGGTGCACAGGATGGGACGACCCAGCGGGGTGAGCTCGTTGATCCGGTTCTCGAACCCTGAAGGCGCGGCGTAGGAGTGGAAGGTGATCACGTCGGCATTGGCCAACTGTATGTCGCTGATCGTGCTGCGCCCCTGCGGCTGTCCCCAATCGCCGCGCCACACACCGCTTGTCAGCGGCTGGCTGGGATCCACCGCCCGGGCCCAGCGAAAGACCTGCGGGAGCAGGTTGGCGACCAGCTGCTCCTTGTCGCTTCGTTCGGTGTTGCGGTACTGGCGCGCGGGGTTGTCGGGCTCGTTCCACAGGTCCCAGCCCAAAACCCGGTTGTCGTTGCGGAATTGGGTCATGACCGCTGTGACGTAGTCCCGCATGACCGGGACGTACTTCGGGTCACCGAGGCGTTCGGCGCCCGGGCTCTGCGCCCACCCCGAGTTGTGCACGCCGGGCCTCGGCGCGCGCTGGCGTCCCGCGCGGGGCTGCGGATCCCAACAGGAGTCGAAGAACACGAAGAGTGGTTTGATACGGTGGCGCGCCGCGATGTCGACGAATTGGCCTAGGCGGGTTTGGAAGCCGCGCTGATCGGCCGCCCAGAGCTGATCGTGCAGGAACACCCGTGCAGTGTTGTGGCCGTAGAACTGTGCCCAGCCGAGTTCGGTGTCGATGCGCCGCGGATCGAAGGTGTCGGGCTGGAACATCTCGAGTTGGTTGATGGCATTCGCCGGAATGTAGTTTGCTCCAACGAGCCAGCCCTGCGCTTGGTACCAACGGTTCGCGCGGTCGGGTGACCACCGGCCCGCTTCCTCCGCGGAAGCCCGGGGCACCCGGGCAACTGCGGCGCCTGCCGCCAGCAACAGAGGGAGTTTCAGGGCCGTACGTCGTTCCACGATGTGACGATAAGTTTTCGGGGCGATTTCCCCGGGATTTGCTCAGCGCGTCGCGAAAGGTTCGTCGCCACCGCGGTCTGGCGGCGACTCCGCTCGCGATCGTGACCAATCCGTGACCACCGCCACCGGCGCGCCACGAATAGTCGGGAATCCCACCAGGTTAAAATCTGGCCGCAACGCGAGCCAAAAGCGTTGTTGGACAGGCGAAAACAATGTCCAATCTCGGGGGCGCCCTACCGCAGCTTGCGGCCGTGGTTGTCTTTGACGCTGCCGGTGAAGATCAAGATCGCGTCGACGATCGCCCAGACGATGCCCCCGAGCAGGACCGGAAATCCTAGAAAACAGAACAGGCTGAACAGAATTCCGAACAGACCGAGGCACAACTGCGCCACCGCAATCTGAGTCGAGTCGATGTAGAAACGGCCGATACCGAACAAGCCGAGAAACAGCTGGAGCAAACCGGCGGTGGTGGCGGACTTGTCCGACAGCGGCAGCCCGGTAACCGCATCGCGGCCGTAGGGCGCCTGCGGGTCAACGTGTCCCGGGTAACCGGGGTACGCCGGATAGCCGGCGTGTCCGGGGTAGGCCTGCGGGGGCGGATATCCCGAAGGCGGGGTGTACGGATTGGGCTGCGACCCGTAACCGGGCGGCTGCCATCCCCAGGGTGGCTCGCCAGGCGGATTTTCGGGTGGGTTGGGCGGCGTCGACATCGATTCGAGTTAACACGTCCGCCGGCCGGGCGTCCACACGGCGGCCGAGCGCTGGCAACAAAAAACCGGACGGCGCAGTCGGCGGAATTGCTTCAAACTTCTCCCCTGAGGGCGCAATACTGATCGGGTGCCTGATCGAAATGTGTTAGGCGGTCCGCTGCAACCATGCGGCACAGACCCGCTGACCGGCTTCTACCGCGACGGCTGCTGTTCGACCGGCCCTCAGGACCTTGGGCGGCACACGATCTGCGCGGTGATGACCGCCGAATTTTTGGAACACCAGCGTTCCATCGGCAATGACCTGTCGACGCCGGTGCCCGAGTATCGGTTTCCGGGCCTGCTGCCGGGGGACCGCTGGTGCGTGACCGCGCTGAACTGGCTGCGCGCTCACCACGACGGATGCGCCGCGCCGGTGGTGTTGGCGGCCACTCACCAGAGCACCCTCGAAGTGGTGCCGCTGGAGGCGCTGCAAGAACACAAGGTCGACGTGCCCGACGATCTGGCCAACCTGTAGCGCGTGGCCACCGTCGAGGTGGATGAACGACGGATCTCCACCGCGGCTAGCGTCGGTGTCATATTTCTCACCTGACGCGTCAAGGAGAGGTTCGGAGTGGGTTCTGCGGTTGACGGCATCGACTTCGACGACTTGACCGCGCCGCAACTGACCGACGTGCAGCGTCAGCTCCTGGAGTTCACCGAAGCCAGGCCCGTCGACCTCGACATCGACCGGATGCTCGCGGAGGCCGTCGAGCAGACCGGGCTGACAGCCGGAGCCGCCGACCTCGACGACACCGACGGTTTCGCCGACCGCCTGCGCGCGCACATCGCGGCGATCGAAGCCGACGAAGGGCTACGCCAACTCACCCGCGGCTCGTTGCGCCAACGCATCGTGCGCCTGCTGCGCAACCGCATGTCGCTGACCGAGCTCATCCGACGGTATCCGGAGATCGAGTTGATCCCGATCGAGAAGCCGTTCATCGTCGTCGGGATGCCACGCTCCGGCACCACGCATCTGGTGAATCTCATTGCGTCTGACCCACGCCGGCGCGCCCTGCCGTATTGGGAGAGCCAGGATCCGATCCCCGCGCTCGGGCAGGGGCCGGACATCTCCGGCGTCGATCCCCGCTACGCGCGCGCCAAGGCCGAACACGACGCACTGATGGTGAGCGCCCCCGTGGTGGCCGCCATGCACGACCGGTTCCCCGAGGCGATCGAGGAGGAGGTGGAGCTCCTCGACCTCGATCTGGCCTCATACGTGCTGGAATGGCATGCGCGCGTGCCCGACTGGCGCGACTATTACCTGGGACTCGACCAGACCCGGCACTACGCCTACATGAAAAGGGTGCTGCAGGCGCTGACCTTCCTGCGCGGCCCGCGGACGTGGGTGCTGAAGAGTCCGCAGCATTGCGAGCAACTCGGCCCGCTGATGGCGACCTTCCCCGATGCCACAGTGGCTTTCACCCACCGCGATCCCGCCGCGGTGATCCAGTCGGCGATCACCATGATGGCGTACTCGGACCGTCTGCGCCGCAACAACATTGACCCGCAGTGGCTGCTGGACTATTGGACCGACCGCGTGCACCGACTGCTCAGCGCATGCGTGCGGGACCGTAACCTGGTGGCAGCCGAACGCAGCATCGACATCAACTTCCATCAGCTGGGCGGCAACGAAATGCCAGTGCTCGAACGGCTTTACCAGTGCGCCGGCGTCGACCTACCGCCCAAGGTGCAGCAATGTTTCCAGCGCTACCTGGACGGCAACCCGCGGGGCAAACACGGCCGCATCCGTTACGAACTGCAGCGACACTTCGGCATCTCCGCCGACGAACTGCGGGGCCGGTTCGGCTTCTACTTCGACAAGTTCGACGTCCACCCGGAATGAAGGAGTCACCAGCGATGTCCGAACCTGTCTATCGGAGCAGGCCGGGTGCCGACGCGATGCGGCCGGCGTCGGCCGAGAGGGCCGAGGAGATCGCCCCGGGATTATGGTGCTCGCCCGGCTTGTCCAACTCGTATCTGCTCACCACGACCGAGGGCCGGGTGATCGTCAACACCGGCATGGGTTTCGAGGGGCCGGTGCATCGGGCCAACTTCGACGCGGTGGACTCGTCACCGGTGCGCTACATCATCTTCACGCAGGGCCACGTGGATCATGTCGGCGGCCTGGACAGCGTCCGGGATCCCGAGACGACCGTTGTCGCACAGGCGAACTGGAAGTCCTGGCGCGACGACAACGACCGGCTGATCCCGTACCGGGCCAACCGCAGCGCCTTCGCCTTCAAGGACACGCTGGCCAGTGGCATCCAGGCCATCCAGCGGCGCCTGGGAACCACCCGGCTGGCCGGCCAGAGCGTGCCCGTCGTCGACATCGACTTCGAGGACACGCTGCGGCTGGAGGTCGGCGGCCGGCCCATGGAGCTGATTTCCGTGCCCGGCGGCGAGACCACCGACTCCCTAGTGATCTGGCTGCCGAAAGAACGCATCTGCTTGTGCGGCAACACGTTCGGGCCCCTGATCGGGCACATTCCGAATCTCGTCACCATGCGCGGCGACCGGTATCGGGACGCGTTGACGGCCATCGCCTCGGTGGAGAGGGTCCGAAACCTGCAGGCCGATCTGCTGGTGACCGGCCACTTCGAGCCGATCAGCGGTGCCGATCGCATCAATGCCGAGTTGACCCGTGTGCGCGACGCGATTCAGTACATCCACGATCAGACCGTCGCCGGGATGAATGCCGGCAAAGACGTCCGCAGCTTGATGCGGGAGATCACCCTGCCCGCGGAATACGAAGTGGGCCAAGGCTATGGCAAAGTCGCGTGGGATGTGCGGGCCGTCTGGGAGAACTACTCCGGCTGGTTCCACCACGAGTCGACCACCGAGCTGTACCCGGTCGGATTCGATTCCGTTGCCGCCGACGTGGTCGAGCTGGCCGGCGCTGATGCGCTCGTGGAACGGGCGCGGGCACACCTGGCCGCCGGTCGTGCGCTGCAGGCCATCCACCTCGCCGAGCTTGTCCCGGCGGAGTACCCGGGGGCCCGCGACGTGCTGCGGGAAGCCCATGAAAAACTGCTCGCCGCCAGCACGAACTTCTGGGAAAGTGCCTGGCTCCGCAACCAGATAGCGAGGAACACATGACGGCATTCGCGCTACGGCCCGAGGACTTCTATCACACCGGCATCATCGTGGCCGACCTCGACGCGGCGATGTCACGGCTGACCGCGCTGGCCGGTTACCGCTGGATCACCCCGATGAGCTACACGTTGCCGTTTCGCACGACGAGCGGAACCCAAGAGGTGACTTCGACTTTCGTCTATTCGCTGCAGGCCCCACACATCGAGCTGATCAAGGAGGTTCCGGGTACGGCCTGGACTGCGGCTCCCGGCAACGCGATTCACCACCTCGGCTACTGGACCGACGACTTGGCTGAGAGCGCGAAGAGATTGGAGGACAACGGCTTCACCTTCGAGGCGACCGCCGACACCGCTCCGCCGGACCTGGCGCTGTTCGCCTATTACGTCGACGCGGCGGGAACCCGCATCGAGATCGTCGATCGCGCACTGTTCCCGGACTTTCCGACCTTCCTGCTGTCGGCGGCCGGACCGGAGGCGTCGTGAGGCGGGATCGGCAATGCTCCTGACGGTACTGCGCTTCAACTTCGCGTCCCCACAAGGTGATCCACGCACGCAGGGCAGGCTCCTGTCGGCGGCGCTCGAGCTGGGGCAGTGGGGGGAGTCGCACGGCATCACCTCCATCAGCGTCGACGAGCATCATGCGACCGGACACGGGTGGAGCTGCAATCCGGTCATGACCGCGGCGATGTTCTTGGCCCGGACCTCGACGCTGATCGCGAGCGTCGATTGCGCCCTGGGGCCGCTGTGGAACCCGGTGCGGCTTGCCGAAGACATCGCGCTCGTCGACAACATGAGCCGCGGCCGCCTGCACACCACGGTGGGGCTGGGGTACCGGACGGTCGAATACGACGCCCTGGGAGCCGATTTCGGCCGGCGCGGTGCGCTGATGGACAGCCGGCTCGAACGGATGCTGGCCGTCTGGTCCGGCGGCGATCCGGAAAACGCGATCTGTACCGGCACCTGGACGCGGCCGCATCCACCCCTGTACGTCGGCGGGGGCGCGCGCGCCACCGCGCGGCGCGCGGCCCGGTTCCGGCTGCCGCTCAGCCTGGCCGATCACCTGCCGGACGTCGCCGCGTACTACCGCGAGCTGTGTGCCGAGGCCGGCATGTCGCCGTTCATCCTCATGCCGGGGCCGATCAATCGCGGAATGATCTACCTGCACGAGGATCCGGACCGGGCGTGGGCGGAGCTCGGCGATCACATCGTTTGGGAGGCAGTCACTTACGGGCGATGGTCAACCGACCAGCGTTCGCTGATGCACTTGCCGGGTGTCCAAACCCTGGACGAGGTCAGGGCGTCGGGACGGTACCGCTTCCTCACTCCCGATCAGCTGATCGCGGAGGTCCGCGACGCGGATCACTACGGCCCGCTTGTGATGCACCCGCTGGTGGGCGGCATGCCTGTCGACGAAGCGTGGAAATCGGTCCAGTTGCTCACCGACAAGGTCCTGCCCGCACTCGCCTAACCGTCGCGGCGCTGCTCCAGCCATTCGGCCAGCGAGCGCCCCGCGTCCAGCACATGTCGTTCGGCGATGCTTCGCGCCCGCTCGGCGTCTTTGGCACCGAGGGCGTCCAGCAACTCCTGGTGTTCGTCGAGTGAGTGCTTCTCGTGCTCGGGAAACAAGGTGAGGAAGTTGCTCGGCACCACCCGGGCGGCCTGTTTGATCTGATTCAACAGCCGCGGCGAGTGTGCGGCGCGGTGGATCATCTGGTGGAAGTGCCAATTGGCCTCGCCGATGCTGTCGTCGCCGGACCGCGCGACGACGTCGGCCGCGAGCTCACGCAGGGTCTCGAGCTCTGCTGCCTCGATCCGCCCCGCGGCCCACGCCGCGGCCTGCCCGGTCAGCACCCCGAGAATGGTGAAGCTGTCCAGCACGTCATCCGGGCTGATGCCGAGCACCGTCACGCCGCTGCGCGGGGCGACTTGGACCAGCCCTTCGAAGGACAGCTCCAGCAGCGCTTCTCGCACCGGGGTGCGGCTGGTCGCGAATTCCTCGGTGATGGCGTCGAGGTCGACGCGCGATCCGGCGGGCAGGGCGCCGGTGAGAATCCGATCGCGCAGCTCGCGCGCGGCGCGCTCGCGGACGGTTCCGGATATGTCAATGGCTGCCACCTGCGCAGAATACCAAACGACAGATTTAGCGTTTGATATCTGAAATATCAGATGTTACGTTTCAAGCCATGCGTACCGACAAAATGGCGCTCGTAGCCTTCATGCAGGCCGGCAGCACTTCCGTCTACGCGGGCTCGTGGCGGCACCCCGCCACGGAGCACCGCTACCTGGATGCCTCCTACTACGCCAAGATCGGTCGGCAGCTCGAAGAGGGCTGCTTCGACCTGATGTTCTTCGACGATCGCCTGGCGATGCCGGGGGTCTACGGCGGCTCGGTGGACGACGCCGTCCAGTACGGTGCGCGACCGGTCAAGCTGGACCTCAGCGTGATCCTCGGCGTCCTCGCGCAGGCCACGTCAAAAATCGGGCTGGGCGCCACCTACTCGACGACCTACTACCAGCCGTTCCACGTCGCGCGGACCTTCGCCTCACTCGATCATCTCTCGGGCGGCCGCGCCGCCTGGAACGTGGTCACGTCGGTCAACGACAGCGAAGCGCAGAACTTCGGCGTCGACGCCCACCTCGGCCACGACGAACGGTACGACCGCGCCGACGAGTTCATGGATGTGGTGACCGGCTTGTGGGACACCTGGGAGGACGACGCCGTCCTGCACGACCGGGTGTCCGGGCAGTACGCGGACCCCGCCAAGGTGCACGAACTGGGGCACGTCGGGCAGTTCTTCTCCGCGCGCGGCCCGCTGACGGTGCCGCGCACCCCGCAGGGTCGCCCGGTCATCATCCAGGCCGGGTCGTCGGGCCGCGGGCGCGAATTCGCTTCGCGGTGGGCCGAATTGATCTTCACCGGCGACCCGGGCATCGACGTTGCGCGCAGCCACTACGCGGATCAGAAGGACCGGATCGCCGACGCGGGCCGCGATCCCGCCGCGGTCCGCATCTGCCCCATGGCATACGCTGTCGTCGGCGAGTCGGAAGCCCACGCCAAGGAGCGCGAAGCCATGTTCCTCGATGATCTGGTTCATCCCATGGCATCATTGACGCTCCTGTCGGAATTGATGAATTACGACTTCGCGCAACACGATCTCGACGACCCGGTGACCGACGAACTGCTCGCCTCGGTCTCCGGCATCCGGGGGCTCGTGCAGAACCTGCGCACCCACATTTCTTCTGGGGGCGGGGGCCGCCCTGTCACGTTGCGCGACCTGGCCAACCATCGCGCCACCCTGCTGCAGGGGCCGCGTTTCGTCGGCACCGGCCAGCAGGTCGCCGACCAGATGGCGGACTGGTTCGAAACCGGCGCCTGCGACGGATTCGTCCTGGCCGCAACGCATCTGCCCGGTGCCTTCGAAGACGTCGTGCGCATGGTCGTTCCGGAGCTGCAACGGCGGGGTCTGTTTCGCACCGGGTACGAGTCGTCAACGCTGCGCGGGCACCTTGGGCTGCAGCGTCCTTCGAACGCGCGGGCGGCTGCCGGTGCCCATGCTTGACGGACTGCGGGTCCTCGACCTCGCCACCCTGGCCGCCGCCCCGCTGGTGGCGACCTACCTGGGCGAGTTCGGCGCCGACGTGATCAAGGTCGAGGAACCCCGCAATGGCGATCCGATCCGCGGCTGGGGCAACCAGCGCGACGGTGTCGGACTGATGTGGAAGTCGTTGTCGCGCAACAAGCGTTCGATCACCCTGGACCTGCGCTGCGCCGAAGGTCAGGCGCTGGTGCGCCGCCTGGTGGGGCATGCCGACGTCGTCATCGTCAACACCCGCCCGCAGACGTTGCGCAAGTGGGGCCTGGACTACGAGAGCCTGCGCGCGGTCAACGACCGGATCGTGATGCTGCACATCACGGGTTACGGGTTGACCGGCCCGAAGAGTGAGCGCCCGGGCTTCGGCACGCTGGGGGAGGCGATGAGCGGGTTCGCGCACATCACCGGCCAGGCCGGTGGTCCACCCACGCTGCCGCCCTTCATGCTGGCCGACGGCGTGGCTTCGCTGAACGCCGCCTACGCGGTGATGATGGCGCTATATCACCGCGACGTGCACGGTGGGCCGGGTCAGTTGATCGACGTGAACCTGATCGACCCGCTGGCGCGCCTGCTCGAACAGACGTTGTTGGGTTACGACCAGTTGGGACTGGTGGCCGAGCGGTCCGGCAATCGATGGGATATCTCGGCCCCCCGCAACACCTATCAAACGGCCGACGGACGATGGCTGGCCATGTCCGGAAGCTCACCGGCGCTCGCACTGCGGGTGTTCCGGGCGATCGGGCGAGACGACCTGGTGACAGATCCCGACTTCTCCGATCCTCAGCGCCGGCTTGCCAGAGCGCGCGAGGTCGACGCGGTGGTGGCCGAATGGGTTGCGACAAAGACGCTTTCGGAGGCGATGGAGATCTTTGACGCCCACGAGGTGGCCGCAGCCCCCGTCTACGACATCGGCGACCTGGTCGCCGACGAGCAGCTGGCGCATCGCGAGGTGTTCATCTCCGTCGACGACGCACAGCTCGGGGCGATGACGGTGCAGGCTCCCGTCCCACGTTTCTCGTCGGCACCCGGCACGGTCGGCCACCTCGGACCGCGCCTTGGTGAACACAACGCCGAAGTCTACGGCGAACTACTCGGCTTGACCGCCAACGACATTGACGACCTGCGCGCCCGCGGCGTGTTGTGACAGAAGGAAATCACTCGTGACCGATCTGCTCCGTCGTTCCGAACTCGCAGTGCCCGCGTGCAACGACAACATGTTCGAGAAGGGCGCCCAGTGCGGCGCTGATCTGGTGTTCCTCGACCTCGAGGATGCGACCCCAGCCGGCGTCAAAGTGGAGTCGCGCGCCAAGGTCATCACCGCCCTCAACGACATCGACTGGGGCCGCACGGCCCGCGCCATCCGGATCAACGGGCTGGACACCCAATGGTGCCACGACGACGTCACCGAAGTGGTGTCCAAGGCCGGCGAAAACCTCGACACCATCATCATTCCGAAGGCGCGCCGGGCCCGTGACGTCTGGTGGGTGGACGTGCTGCTCACCCAGCTGGAGGCGAAACTCGGCCTGAACAAAGCCATTCGGCTCGAGGTCCTCATCGAAGAGGTGGAAGGCCTGGCCAACGCCGAAGAGATCGCGGCAGCCAGCCCTCGCCTGGATGCCCTGATTTTCGGCGTCGGTGACTTCTCGCTGTCGCAGGGCGCGCGGGTGGACACCAACTTCGTCCCGCTCGGCGAATACCCCGGCGAATTCTGGGCTTACGCGCGCAACAAAGTGATCGTGGCCGCGCGCATCGCCGGCATCGACGCGATCGACGCGCCCTATCCCGACTACCGCGACCTGTCGGGCTACCAGCGCGACGCCCGGCGGGCGTCGCTGCTCGGCTACACCGGCAAGTGGGCCATCCACCCCGACCAGGTGCCGGTGGCCAACGAGGTCTACGCCCCGACGGCCGACGAAATCGCGCGGGCCGAAGCCAACGTCGCCGCCTACCGGCAAGCCGAGGCCAAGGGCCGCGGCGCGGTCGGGGTGAACGGCGTCCTGGTCGACGCGGCCCACGTGAAGCAGGCCGAGCAGACGCTGGCGCGCGCCGCCCTGATCAAGAGCAGCCTCGCCTGATGGCGGCGACCCGCTGCGCCCGGCCGCGCCGCGGCCGGGCTCGCGATCGCCGCTAGCCGATTACCACCAAAAGGTCGCCGCCTTCCACCTGTGCGGTCTGCGACACCGCGATTCGTTCGACCTTGCCGGCCTTCGGGCTGGTGACGGCGGCCTCCATCTTCATCGCTTCGATCGTCGCGATGGTCTGGCCGGCCTCGACGTGCGCGCCGACCTCGGTGGTGACCGTCACGACGCCGGCAAAGGGCGCGGCGATGTGCTTCGGGTTGGCGCGATCCGCCTTCTCTGCGGCGGGCACATCCGCGGCGACGCTGCGGTCACGCACCACGACCGGGCGCAGCTGACCGTTGAGGATGCACATCACGGTGCGCATGCCGCGTTCGTCGGCATCCGAGACGGCCTCCAGCCCGATCAGCAGCTCCACACCGCGCTCGAGTTGGACGCGATGTTCGTCCCCTTGACGCAATCCGTAGAAGAACTGATTGGCACTGAGTCCGGACGTGTCGCCGTATTCCTCGCGGTGGTCTTCGAGATCCTTTGCCGGACCAGGGAACAGCAACCGGTTCAGCGCCGCCTGTCGGTCGGCACCGGGCGTGGCCAACGCCTTCTCGTCGTCGGCCGTCAGCTGTTGCTCCGGCTTCGCCGGACCGCGTCCCTCTAAAGCCTTGGTGCGCAACGGCTCGGGCCAGCCCCCGGGCGGGTCACCGAGTTCACCGCGCAGAAAGCCGATGACCGAATCGGGGATGTCGTAGCGTGCGGGATCGTCGGCGAATTCCTGCGCGCTGACGCCCGCTCCCACCAGCGCCAGCGCCAGGTCGCCGACCACCTTGCTGGACGGAGTGACCTTGACGAGGTGTCCCAGTATCGCATCGGCTCCGGCGTAGGCATTTTCGATGTCCTCGAACCGGTCACCGAGTCCCAGCGCGATGGCCTGCTGGCGCAGGTTCGACAATTGGCCGCCGGGAATCTCGTGGTGGTAGACGCGTCCCGTCGGCGCCGGTAGCCCGGATTCGAACGGCGCGTACACCTTTCGCAGCGCCTCCCAGTACGGCTCCAGGTCGCAGACCGCCGGCAGCGACAACCCGGTGTCATACGCCGTGTTGGCCGCGGCGGCCACGATCGACGACAGCGCGGGCTGGCTGGTGGTCCCCGCGAGCGGGGCGGCGGCTCCGTCGACGGCGTCGGCGCCGGCATGCCAGGCCGCCACATAGGTGGCCAGCTGGCCGCCCGGGGTGTCGTGGGTATGCACGTGCACCGGTAAATCGAAGCGGGACTTGAGCGCCGAGACGAGCGTCGCGGCCGCGGGTGCGCGCAGCAATCCGGCCATGTCCTTGATCGCCAGCACGTGAGCGCCCGCGTCGACGATCTGTTCGGCCAACTTCAGGTAATAGTCGAGCGTGTACAGCTTTTCGGCGGGATCGCTGAGATCCCCGGTGTAGGACATCGCCACCTCGGCAATTGCCGCCCCGGTGTCCCGCACGGCGTCGATGGCCGGTCGCATCGAGTCGACGTTGTTCAGCGCATCGAAGATCCGGAAGATGTCGATGCCGGTCGCCGTCGCCTCCTCCACAAACGCCGTGGTGACCGTCTCCGGATAGGGCGTGTAGCCAACGGTGTTGCGCCCGCGCAGCAACATCTGCAAGCAGATGTTGGGCAGCGCCTCGCGCAGTGTTGCCAGCCGCTCCCACGGGTCTTCCTTCAAAAAGCGCAGCGCCACATCGTAAGTCGCCCCGCCCCAGCATTCGATCGACAGCAGCTGCGGTGTGGTCCGGGCGATGTAGGGCGCCACCTTGATCAGCCCGCTGGTGCGGACCCGGGTGGCCAGCAGGGACTGGTGCGCGTCGCGGAACGTGGTGTCGGTGACACCGACGCCGGGCGAGTCGCGCAGCCAGGCCGCGAATCGCTCCGGCCCGAGTTCGGTCAACCGTTGCTTGGATCCCGCCGGCGGGTCAGCCGAGAGGTCGATGTCGGGCAGCTTGTCGTGCGGGTACACCGCCGACGGACGCTCACCGTGCGGCTTGTTGACGGTGACGTCGGCCAGGTAGTTGAGGATCTTGGTGCCGCGGTCGGCCGAGCTGCGTGCGGTGAGCAGCTGCGGACGCTCCTCGATGAACGACGTCGTGATGCGGCCGGCCTGAAAGTCCGGATCATCCAGAACGGCTTGCAGGAACGGGATATTCGTCGAGACACCGCGGATCCGGAACTCGGCGACCGCCCGCCGCGCCCGGCGCACCGCCGTGGCGAAGTCACGGCCCCGGCAGGTCAGCTTGATCAGCATCGAGTCGAAGTGCGCGCTGATGTCCGCGCCCAGCGTCGTGCCGCCGTCCAACCGGATGCCCGCGCCGCCCGGGGTGCGGTAGGCGGTGATCCGCCCGGTGTCCGGCCGGAACCCGTTCGCCGGATCCTCGGTGGTGATTCGGCATTGCAGCGCCGCGCCGTGCGGGACGACCGAATCCTGGCTCAGGCCAATGTCTTCCAGGCTCTGCCCGCCGGCGATCCGCAGCTGCGCCGACACCAGGTCGACATCGGTGATCTCCTCGGTGACCGTGTGTTCCACCTGGATGCGCGGGTTCATCTCGATGAACACGTGGTTGCCGCGTTCATCGAGCAGGAATTCCACGGTGCCGGCACACGTGTAGCCGATGCGGCGCGCGAAAGCCACCGCGTCCGCGCAGATCCGTTGGCGCAGTTCGGGGTCCAGGTTGGGCGCCGGCGCGATTTCGACGACCTTCTGGTGGCGGCGCTGCACGCTGCAGTCCCGCTCGTAGAGGTGCATGACGTTGCCCTGAGTGTCGGCCAGGATCTGCACCTCGATGTGCCGCGGATTGATCACCGCCTGCTCGAGAAACACCGAGGCGTCCCCGAACGCGGACTCGGCCTCACGGCTGGCGGCCTCGATCGCCTCGGGCAGCGAGGCGGCGTCGGCCACCCGGCGCATCCCGCGCCCGCCGCCACCTGCGACCGCCTTGACGAATAGCGGGAACTCCATCGACTCGGCGGCCGCCAGCAGTTCGTCCACCGACGTCGAGGGCGCCGAGGACGCCAACACCGGAAGTCCCGCATCCCGCGCCGCCGCGATCGCCCGCGACTTGTTGCCCGTGAGCTCGAGCACCTCGGCGCTCGGGCCGACGAAGGTGATGCCCGCCGCGGCGCACGCCGCCGCGAGGTCCGGATTCTCCGACAGGAAGCCGTAGCCGGGGTAAATCGCGTCCGCCCCGCAAGCCCGTGCCGTCGCGACGATGTCGTCCACCGACAGGTACGCGCGGACCGGGTGGCCCTCCTCGCCGATCTGGTAGGACTCGTCGGCCTTCAGCCGATGCACGGAATTGCGGTCCTCGTAGGGATAGATCGCGACCGTGCCGATTTCCAGCTCATACGCCGCGCGGAACGCGCGGATCGCTATCTCCCCGCGGTTGGCGACCAGTACCTTCGCAAACACGGTATTTACGATAGAGCGCGCTGCGCAGGTCCGACATACTCGCTCAGCGGACGGATCAGCGCGTTGGATGCGGTCTGCTCGATGATGTGTGCCGTCCACCCGGTGATGCGGCTCATCACGAAGATCGGCGTGAAGATGCCGATGTCGAAGCCCATCAGGTAATAGGCAGGTCCGGTCGGGAAGTCCAGGTTGGGTTTGATGCCGTTGGCCTCGGCCATACCCTTCTCCAGGACTTCGTAGATGTCGAGCCACTTTTGGCCGTCGCGCGCCGCGGCGACCCGTCTGAGGGCCGCCTTCATGGTCGGCACCCGGGAGTCACCGTTCTTGTAGACCCGGTGGCCGAACCCCATGATCTTGTCCTTGCGATCCAACTTGCCCCGCAGCCATTCCGCGGCCCTGTCGGCCGTGCCGATGTCGAGCATGTCGTGCATGACGGCCTCGTTGGCGCCGCCGTGCAGCGGGCCCTTGAGCGCGCCGATAGCGGCCGTGACCGCGCTGTAGATGTCGGACTGGGTGGAGGTGACCACCCGCGCGGCGAAGGTCGAGGCGTTGAAGCTGTGCTCGGCGTAGAGGACCATCGACTGCTCGAAGGCGTCCACCACCACCTGCTCGGGCACGTCACCGAAGCACATGTGCAGAAAATTCTGTGCGTAGTTCATGTGGCTGTGCGGGGCGATGGGGTCCAGGCCCCGGCGCCGGCGCATGTCGGCGGCGACGATGGTGGGCAGCACCGCGAACATGCGCAGCGCCTTGGCGTAGTTGGCCGCCGGGCTGCTGTCGTCCTCTTCGGGGTCTTCGGCGCCCATCGAGCTGATGAAGGTGCGCACCACGTCCATCGGGTGGCAGGTTTCGGGAAGCTTGGCCAACAACGACAGCTGAGATCGGTTCAACCGGCGGGCGGCTCGTTCCCGCTGGCTGAACAGCGCGAGTTGTTGCTCGTCGGGAAGTTCGCCGTGCCAGAGCAGATAGGCGACCTGCTCGAAGCTGCAATGCGCCGCCAGGTCCTGAACCGCATACCCGCGGTAGGTCAGGGAGTTGGTCTCCGGGACGACCTTGGAGATGGCGGTGGTGTCGACGACGACACCGGCCAGGCCCTTGTAGATGCGGGGTTGGTTGTCTTCGATGGCGCTCATTGCGCGTCTCCTCCGAAGGCGAAGTTGTAGATGTCGGAATCGAATTGGTTGTAATCGGCGTAGCGCAGCAGCTCGTAGAGCCGGCTGCGGTGTTGCATGCGGTCCAACAGGCCGGATTGGGTTCCCCGGTACGCGATTTCACGAAGGCCGGCCTCGACGGCGTGCATGGCCAGCCGCAACGTGGTCACCGGGTAGATCACCACGTTGTAGCCGATGTCGGAGAGCTGCCGGGCGGTCAATAGCTCCGACTTACCGAACTCCGTCATGTTGGCCAGCAATGGCGTGTCCACGGCGGACCGGAAACGCTCGAATTCGCTTGGCGTGCGCAGGGCTTCGGTGAAGATCAGGTCAGCGCCCGCGTCGGCGTAGGCCTTAGCGCGGTCGATGGCCGCGGCCAGGCCCTCGATGCCAGCGGCGTCGGTGCGGGCGCAGAGGATGAAGTTCGGGTCCCGCCGGGCGGCCGCGGCGGCCCGCAGTCGTCTGATCATCTCGGCGGCCGGCACCACGGCCTTGCCGTCGAGATGCCCGCAGCGCTTGGGGTTTTCCTGGTCTTCGAGATGGCAGCCGGACAGCCCGGCGTCTTCCAGGACGGTCACGGTGCGCGCGGCGCTCATCGGTTCACCGAAGCCGGTGTCGGCGTCGATCAGGGCGGGCAGGTCGGTGACCGCCGCGATCTGCGCCCCGCGTCCGGCAACTTCGGTCAGCGTGGTCAGGCCGATGTCGGGCAGGCCGAGGTCGGCCGACAGCGCCGCCCCGGACACATACACCCCGTCGAATCCGAGCTCGGCGACCAGCCTGGCGACCAGCGGCGAGAAGGCACCCGGGAACCGTTGCAACCGGCCACTTTCCAGCGCGGCGCGGAATTGCGCCCGCTTGGTCGACGCCGGTGCGGTGCCTCCGATCAGCCCGGCCATCAGAAGATTCCCGAGGGAATTGTGGGCGCCCGGTCGAGCACCAGCGGACCGACCGTGACGTTCAACGCGCCCAGTGCGCCCGCTTGCAGGTCCGAAAGGGCCTCAGCGGCGGACAGGAAGCGCCGCTGCTCGGTGTCGCCGACGACGCCCTCGGCCAGTTCGTGAAACTTCCCGATGTACTGCTCGCGCGCAAACGGCCTGGCTCCCAGGGGGTGTGCGTCGGCGACGGCGATCTCGTCGACGATGACCTCACCGTTCTTGAGGGTGACCTCGGCGCGGGCGCCGAACGCCTTCTCGCCCGGATCCGGGGAGTGGTAGCGGCGGGTCCACTCGGGATCCTCGACCGTCGAAACCTTGCGCCAGAGCTCGATGGTGTCGGGCCGGTGCGCCCGCTGCGGCGCGTACGACCTTTCGTGATGCCAGGTTCCGTCCTGCAACGCGACGGCGAAGATGTACATCACCGAGTGGTCCAGCGTCTCGCGAGAGGCATCCGGGTCGAACTTCTGCGGATCGCCTGCTCCGGTGCCGATCACGTAGTGGGTGTGGTGGCTGGTGTGCAGCACGATCGTCGCGACCTGGCTCAGATCGCCGATGCTGCCGCGCATTCGGCGGGCCAGGTCGATCAGCGCCTGGCTCTGGTATTCGGCCGAGTGCTCCTTGGTGTAGCTGTCCAGGATCGCGCGCTTGGGTTCGCCCGGCTCGGGCAGCGGAACCTGGTAGGTGTGCTGCGGACCCGAGAGCAGCCAGGCGATCACCCCGTCCTCGCCCTCCCAGATCGGGGCGGGTGCGCCCTCGCCGCGCATGGCGCGGTCGACAGCCTCGATGGCGACCTTGCCGGCCCAGGCGGGCGCGTAGGCCTTCCAGCTGGAGATCAGGCCCTTGCGCGACTGCCGCGTGGACGTGGTCAGGTGCAGCGCCTGCCCGATCGCCTGATAGATGGTGTCCTTGTCCAGCCGCAGCATGGTGCCCAGTCCGGCGGCCACCGACGGGCCGAGGTGAGCGACATGGTCAATCTTGTGCTCGTGCAGGCAGATTCCCTTGACCAGATCGACCTGGATCTCGTAACCCGTTGCGATGCCGCGAATCAGGTCGGCGCCGCCGATCCCGAGGTGCTGGGCGACTGCCACCAAAGGCGGGATGTTGTCACCCGGGTGGGAGTACTCGGCGGCCAGGAAGGTGTCGTGGAAGTCGAGCTCGCGCACCGCGACGCCGTTGGCCCAGGCCGCCCATTCCGGGGAGTAGTCGCCCTGGATACCGAAGACCTTGGCGCCCTTGAACGAGTTGGGATGCGCCTGGGCCTGGGCCCGGGCGGCGGCGACCGGGCGGCGGGTCACCGACGCGGCCGACACCGCGGCGTTGTCGATGATCCGGTTGATCACCATCGCCTCGGTGTCGGCGGGCACCGCGACCGGGTCGGCCGCGACCTCGGCGATCTTCCAGGCCAGATGCTCATTCTGGGGAAAGTCGTCGGCGCTGCGTCGGGTTCGAACGTCATGAAGGCGCATAAGCCGCACAGTACGCAAAGCTGGATGAGAGGTAAATGCCCTGGAAAAGCGTAATCGTGTGTCCTTACCCTCCCGATTTTGCGAACTTTGTGAAAAGGGCGGGCGTACCGTGTGATGGGTGGCGAAGACGTTCGCCGGAGCGCGGCTACGGCGACTACGCGAGGAGCAGGGGCTGACCCAAGTGGCGTTGGCGCGCGTACTGGGCCTGTCGACCAGCTACGTCAATCAGCTGGAAAACGATCAGCGCCCGATCACGGTGCCGGTGCTGCTCACGCTCACTGAGCGGTTCGACCTGCCGACGCACTACTTCGCGCCGGAATCCGACGCCCGCTTGGTGTCGGACCTGCGCGCAGTCCTGGCCGACACGTCTGCCACGGCCGCGCAAGTCGAGGAGCTCGTCGCCCGGATGCCGGCGATCGGGCAGACACTGGTCAATCTGCACCGCCGGCTGCACGACACCACCGCCGACCTCGAAGCGCTGCACAGTCGCGCCAACCTCGACACGTCGGGAATATCCCAGCAGCCAATGCCTTTCGAAGAGGTTCGTGACTTCTTCTACGACCGCAAGAACTATATCGGCGAACTGGACGTCGCGGCCGAGGACCTGTTCAACGAGAACCGTTTGCGCATCGGTGGTCTGGACGGCCAGCTGGCGCAGTTACTCGCCGACCAACTCGATGTCGCGGTGGTGATCGACGACGGCCAGGCGCTGGACCCCAACTCCAAACGGCTGTTTGCACCCGAATCCAAGACCCTGTATCTGGCCCGGTGGCTGCATCCCGGCCAGCGCGCCTTTCAGCTCGCCACCCAGATCGCCCTGCTGACCCAGGACAGGCTGATCACCGGGATCATCGCCGCTGACGATCAGCTCAGCGACGATGCGCGCGGCGTCGCCCGCATCGGCCTGGCCAACTATTTCGCCGGCGCCCTGCTGTTGCCCTACCTCCGATTCCTCGATGCGGCCGAGGGAGTGCGCTACGACATCGACCAGCTGGCAAGGCGATTCGAGGTCGGGTTCGAAACCATCTGCCACCGGCTGTCCACCCTGCAACGCCCCAACGCCCGCGGCATCCCGTTCATCTTCGTCCGCACCGACAGCGCGGGCAACATCTCTAAGCGCCAGTCCGCCACCGCCTTTCACTTCTCCCGTGTCGGCGGAAACTGCCCCTTGTGGGTGGTACACCACGCGTTTTCCCGCCCCGGCCAGTTCCTGACGCAGGTCGCGCAGATGCCCGACGACCGCAGCTACTTCTGGATCGCCCGGACCACCACCACCGAGCCGAGCCGCTACCTCGGGCCGGACAAGAGCTTCGCCATCGGGCTGGGCTGCGACGTCGCCCACGCCGGGAAACTCATCTACTCCGTCGGGATCGATTTGACCAACACCGAATCGATCGTGCCGATCGGCGCCGGCTGCAAGATCTGTGACCGGCCCGCCTGCCCGCAACGCGCCTTCCCGTATCTCGGCCGCCCGGTCTTTGTCGATCCACACAGCAGCACGGATCTGCCGTATCCACCCGCGTTTACGACCTGAGTCCGGCCAGGTCGGGTCGCCCGCCGAGGCGCTGCACGGCGGCGCTGGCGGCCGAGGATGCCAGCCGGCCGGCGTCCCGCGGTGCGGCGCCATCGCGCAGGGCGGCGATCAGCCCGGCCACGAATGCGTCACCCGCTCCGGTGGGATCCAACACGGCCACGTCGGCGTAAACCTCGCGGCCGCCGTGCCCACTTTTCGTTCGGCCGACAATTGCCGCTGGGCGGCCAACGAGTTGACCACCGTCCCAGATGGCCAGGCCGCCTCACGCAGGAGTCTTGACGGCGCCCGGGACGTGATGGTCCAGTGAGCCATGCACCGGATCGCGGAGACAGCATGCCCACGGTAGCGATTCTCGACGACTACGCGGGCGTGGCCTTACAGGTTGCCGACTGGTCAGGCGTGCAAAAGCGGGCCGAGGTAACCGTTTTCGACCGCCACCTCACCGAGGACGAGGCGGCCGATGCGCTGCGGCCGTTTGATGTGGTGTGCACCCTGCGAGAGCGGATGGCCTTTCCACGCACCCTGATCGAGCGGCTGCCGGACCTCAAGCTGATCACGATCGTCGGCAGGAGCCTGCCGAACCTGGACATGGCCGCGGCCACCGAACACGGGGTTCTGGTGACGCATTCGGATTTCGCCCATCCCCGATTCATGTCCATCCGCGACGCCACGCCAGAACTCGCCTGGGGGCTGATGATCGCGACGGTGCGCAATCTCGCCGACGAGCATCGCAACATGCGGGCCGGCGGATGGCAGAGCAGCGCGGGTATGACCCTGTCCGGCAAGACCCTCGGGCTGCTCGGCCTGGGCAGGGTCGGCCGGCGCATGGCCGAATACGCCACGGCGTTCGGGATGGAAGTCATTGCGTGGAGCCAGAATCTCACCGAGCAGGCCGCCGCGGGCGTGGGCGCCCGCCGCGTCGAAAAAGCCGCACTGTTCGAAGCCGCGGACGTGGTCTCCATTCATCTGGTGCTCTCGGAACGCACCCGGGGACTGGTCGGCGCGGCCGAGCTGGCGCTGATGAAGCCACACGCCTACTTGATCAACACCTCCAGGGGCCCGATCGTCGACGAGGCGTCCCTGGTGGCGGCGCTGGAAAGCCGGCGCATCGCCGGAGCCGGGCTGGACGTCTACGACACCGAGCCGCTGCCGAAAGACCATCGGCTGCGGCTGCTCCCGAACGTGACCCTTACTCCCCACCTGGGATATGTCACGCGCGAGATGCTGGGCGCCTTCTACTCCGACACGGTGGAATCGGTGGTGGCCTGGCTGGACGGCGAGCCCATCAGGATCGCGAATCCCGAAGTGACGCAACGGGGCTGAGACCGCTTCACTTCCGTTTCCAGTGCGGACTCTTGACCGCATCCAGCGCATCGGTGACGTATCGATCCAATGGCCGCGGCTTTCCGGTCTGTCGCACCCATTGCTGGAAGCCGAAATCGGCTGCCGCGAAGGCCAGTTGAACCAGCAGACCCGGACGGAGATCGGCATCCGGATCGACGCCCATCCGTTCGGCGATGAGCTTGGTCGCGCGCTCCTTGTCGGCCGGCCGGTGCACCGTGACCTTGTCGAGCAGGTCGGGAGCCACCAGCAGGGCTTCGCGCCACTCCTCGGTGTCGGCCTGCTCGAATGAGCGAGTCCGCGTGATGATGGCGTTGATCAGCGCGACATCGGGCGACTCGCCGGCGGGCCGCCCCTCGAGGAGATTGACGATCGCTGCGCCGCCGTAGCGCACGGGCGCCAGTAGGAGCTCTTCCTTCGCTGGTACGTGCCGGAAGAACGTGCGCGGGGAAACCCCAGCGGCCGTGGCGATTTCCTCGGTAGTCACCGCGTCGTACCCGCGCTCGACGAACAGACGGAACGCCGCACGCCGGATCTCGGCCCGGATCTGTGCGCGCTGCCGGTCGCGGAGCGATTCACCGGTCATCGGAAGCAGCCGATCCCACCATCGACGTGAATGGTCTGGCCGGTGATGAAGGTGGCGTCACTGCCGAGCAGGAACGCCACCAGCGCGCCCACGTCGGTGCGGACGTCGCCGATGCGCTTCATCGGAACCCGGCCCACGGCCTTCTCGTACTCCTTGGGAGCGAACGACTTCCAGAACTTGACGCCGTCGGATTCGGCGAAGGGGCAGATGACGTTGACGCGGATGTTGTCGTGGCCCCATTCCAGCGCGGCCACCTTCGACAGGCCGCGGATGCCTTCCTTGGCGGCGGCATAGCCGCCCCACTTGGGCTCGCCGCCGGTGCCCGTCCCCGAACCGAGGTTGACGATCGACCCGCCACCGGCCTGGACCATCAGCGGGTGCACGGCTTGCATCAGCAGGAAGGTCGCGCGGGGGCCCACGTCGTAGCCGAGGGCCAGGTCTTCGGTGGTGATGTCGACGAACGCCTTCGGCTCGTTGGTGGCGATGGCGTTGTTGACCAGGCCGTGCACGGTGCCGAAGGCGTCGACCGCCGCCGCCGCGATCCGCCGCGCGCTGTCCGGGTCGCGCAGGTCTGCGACGAGTTGTTCCACCCGCCCCATCGCCGCGAGCTCGGTGGCCGTCCGGCCGAGGGCCTCTTCCTGGATGTCGACCAACAGCACCTCGGCGCCGCGTTCGAGCAACGCGGTGGCGACGCCCTTACCGACGCCTTGGGCGGCGCCGGTGACGATCGCGACGTGACCGCGCATCGAATCGGGGTGGCTGTACGTCATCTGACGGGTCCCATCTGCAGCGCTACGCCGCGGTGCATTTCGTAGGTGCTTCGCGCCCCGTCGGGCAGCTCGATGAATTCGACCGGTGTCCCGTCCGGGTCCTTGACGAAAAACATTCGGACACCGCCGATCTCGAAGGGCGCCTGGTCGGGCGTGTAGCCGGCATCGATGACGCGGCGGTGGGTGTCATCGAGATCGGTCACCGATAGCGACACGTTGTGGATGCCCGTGATGCCGCGCCGTGGCTCCTGCGCAGGGGGGTTGGCGCCGATCGACAGCAACTCGACCATCAAGCCGCCCAACAGCCCGCCGACCACCTGGCCCTCCTGCTTGCGGCTCGAGTGCAAAGCCGCGTCGAAAGGCTCCCCGGAGATGAGGGTTTCGAAGACGATCTCCATGCCCAGCACGTCGCGGTAGAACGCCAGGGCACGGTCCATGTCGGTCACGCCGACGACGAGGTGGCAGAACGACACGTCGCCGAGGACGCCCTTGTCCGTCACCGCTTGCCCGTCGCAAAGTTCGGGGCCGGACGCCCGGCGAACAACGGCAAGTCGAGGTAGGTCTTGATCCCCGGGTCTGCGGCGCAGACATCAGGAATGGCGTTGATGCAGTGGTTGGCGGTGACGACGACGCCCGGGTTCTTCACCAAGCCTTCCGCGATCGTCTCCGGTTGCAGACCCTTGAAGGTGAGGCTGACATCGGGATCGCCGGTGATCTCCACCTCGAAGCGTTCGCCGCGGCCGCCGAAATTCCAGGCCGGCTCCAGATTCTCTTCGCCCATCAGCCAGTTGACCGCCGCGGTGATCACCGGCTCGCCGTCGACCAGCGCCTGCCAGCGGAACCGGCGCGCGGCCACGGTGCCGGTGGTGATCGGGAAGGGCTCGTAGTCGATATCGGCGTTCGCCACGGCGACGTCCTGGATGGTCCTGATATTTGGGTCGATGCGAAATCCCATGTGATCGGCGATCATTCGGACCGACTGTTTGAAGCCCGCTTCGAGCAGTCCGGCCATCGGTCCTTGGGTCGCTTCCTCGGGGGTGCCGCCGAATCCCATGATGTGACGCACCACGTCCGGTGCGTTGTAGGTGCGGATGTCGGAGAACTCCTCGGCGCGCACGTGTGTGATCGCCGACGACAGCGAGGACACCATCAGCGGAAAGCGCTCGGTGATGCCGCCGGGGTGTATACCCGAACCGTGCAGCGTCACACCGCTTTCCGTCGCCGCGTCGGCGACGGCCCGGTGACGCTTGTTGCCCGGATCCGGATACACCCAGCCCACGGGTGTGACGACGTTCTTCCCCGACCGCAGGATGGCGATCACCTCGTCGTCATTGGGTATCAGCGGGCTGTACATCACGCAGTCGGCGTCCAGCGCCAGTATCTGGTCGACGCTGGTGGTCGCCTTGACACCGAGCTCCGGCGTTCCGATGATCTGGCCGACGTCGACGCCGTTCTTGTCCGCGCTGTGCACCCAGCACCCCACCAGCTCCAGCTGCGGGTGGTTGATGACGCACGCGATCGCCGCCTTCCCCACGCCCCCGGTGGCCCACTGGACGACACGAAGCTTGGACGGGCTACTCATCATTGACCTCCCGGACGGTGTGCGGCCTTTACACATCGGCGAACGAAATGGCAGGCTATGACTTGCTGACAGTGACTGTCAACAACCGACCGTTTGGTGAGAGGGATCATCGATGAGCGTCCTGGACGGCAAGATCGCGATCGTCACCGGCACCAGCCGCGGCGTGGGCGTGGGCATCGCCCACGAACTGCTGCGTGCCGGAGCGACCGTGATCGGCTGCTCGCGCTCACCACTCGACGGCATCCCCGACATCGAACCGGACTGGACCGACCGCGCTTCCCAGAAGGTGTGCGATCAGGGTGACTACCGCTCGATCGACGCGTTCGTCGCCGACGTCGTGTCCACCCACGGTCGGGTCGACATCCTGGTGAACAATGCCGGCGGGACCGTCCCGGCGCCGCATGCCGAGAGCATTCCCCGACTGGTGCAACGCATTCAAGGCGCGCCCGCCGACGATGACGACTACGCGCGCACCGCCCTGTTCCACGCGTTCGCCGTGCAGATGAACCTCATCAGCCCGCTGTGGTTCGCGATCCGTGCCTATCGGCAGATGCAGACCCAGGACGGCGTCGGCTGCATCATCAACATCTCCAGCGGCGCCGGCCATCCGGCGGGATCGCCGACCCTGGTCTCCTACGGCGCCGCCAAGAGCGGCCTCAACCACCTCACCCGGTCGCTGGCCGAAGAGTGGGGGCCCACGGTGCGGGTCAACTGTGTGGCGTTGGGTCCGACGATGACCGAAAACTTCCGGTCCTTCGTGCTGCCCAAGGATGACCCCGACGGCGCAAAGTATTTCGCCACTGTGCCCTTGCGCCGCGCGGGTGAGCCCGCCGAAGTCGGACGGGTCTGCGTTTTCCTGGCCGGCGGACAGGCCGACTTCGTCAACGGCACCACCATCGAATGCGACGGCGGGATGCTGCCCGGCGTGCTGTACGACGCGGGCTTGAAGACCATCACCGATCTGCTGTAGCGGCCGGGACGCTGCGAGAACCAAACCAACGCAAGGAGATTCACATGGCCGGCTTGGAACCGACGCATGAGCAGTTCGCCGCGCTCGCCGCGCGACCGGCGGACGCGCCGGTGGTGATGGTCAACCTGTTGAAGTCCAAACCCGAGGGCGGCGTGGAGAACTATCTGCGGTACGGCAGAAGTGGCTCCGCACCTGCAACGCGTCGGCGCCGCCCTGCGGTATGCCGGGGAAGCGCCGTCGATGGTGATCGGCGACGGCGAACGGCCTTGGTGGGACGCGATTCTCGTCGTCGAGTACCCGACCCCGCAGGCCTTCATCGACATGGTGACCACCCAGGAGTACGCCAAGGTGCACGAACATCGCGCCGCCGGCCTGGACCGCGGAGATTTGATCGCGACCTCCACGTGGTCGATGGCGTCCGAGTGATCGGACGGGCCGCGCGGCACCCGCCGCCTAGTGAGGCCCGGTCCCGGTCCGATCACGCTATGGCTTTCCGGATCAGGCCGGAATGGGTCTAATAGGTGGATGGAACTGATAAAGCCCACCGACGCGATCTTTCTCCTGGGAGAATCTCGCGAACATCCCATGCACGTCGGAGGCTTGCAGTTGTTCGAGCCCCCGCCGGGCGCCGGGCGAGGCTTCGTTCGTGACCTCTACAAGAGCCTGACCTCCCAGGCGGATTTCCAGCCCACGTTTCGCAAGCACCCCGCGAGCTTCGTCGGCGGAATCGCAAACCTGGGCTGGTCTTACGACGACGACGTCGACATCGACTATCACGTCCGGCGTTCGGCACTGCCGTCGCCGAAACGGGTCCGCGAATTGCTCGAGCTCACTTCGCGATGGCACAGCAGCCTGCTCGATCGCCACCGTCCCTTGTGGGAGACGCACATTATCGAAGGCCTGAAAGACGGCCGGTTTGCCATCTACACCAAGGTGCACCACGCGCTGATCGACGGTGTCTCCGCGCAGAAGCTGATGCAGCGCTCGCTCTCCACCGACCCCGACGACCTCGAGATCCGTGCGCCGTGGACCCTGCGTAAACCCCAGCGCAGATCGGGCCCGTCTTCTCCCTTGAGCTCGCTGGCCCGCACGGCGGGATCCCTTGCCGCACTTGGCCCCTCGACAATCGGGCTGGCGCGGGCGGCGTTGCTCGAGCAGCAACTGACCCTGCCCTTCGGGGCGCCGAAGACCATGCTGAACGTCAAAATCGGCGGCGCCCGCCGCTGCGCGGCGCAGTCCTGGTCACTGGACCGCATCAAAGGCGTGAAGCGGGCCGCGGGGGTCACGGTGAACGACGTCGTGCTGGCGATGTGTTCGGGAGCCCTGCGCTATTACCTGCTCGAGCAGGACGCGCTGCCGGACACGCCGCTGATCGCGATGGTTCCGGTGAGCCTGCGCACCGAGGAGGAGGCCGACGCCGGTGGCAACCTGGTCGGGGCCATCCTGTGCAATCTCGCGACCGACGCCGACGATCCCGCGCAGCGTCTGCTGACCATCAGCGAGTCGATGCGCAGCAACAAGAAGGTTTTCTCGCAGTTGCCGCGGTTCCAGGCGCTGGCGCTGTCGGCCGTCAATACGTCGGCGCTGGCGCTGGCGGCGGTCCCGGGCTGGGTCGCGTCGACGTCCCCCCCGTTCAACATCATCATTTCGAACGTGCCGGGGCCGACGCAGCCGATCTACTACGGGGGCGCCAGGCTGGACGGCAACTACCCGCTGTCCATCGCGCTGGACGGCCAGGCGCTGAACATCACCCTGGCCAGCAACGCCGGCAACCTGGACTTCGGTCTGGTGGGGTGCCGGCGCAGCGTGCCGCATCTGCAGCGGCTGCTCGCGCACCTGGAATCCTCGCTCAAGGATCTGGAACGCGCTGTGGGAGAATAGAACTCGATGGCCAAACTCAGCGCGGGTGTGCTGTTGTACCGGGCCCGCGACGGCGTCGTCGAGGTATTGATCGCGCACCCGGGTGGACCGTTCTGGGCCCGCAAGGACGACGGTGCATGGTCGATCCCGAAAGGCGAGTACACCCACGGGGAGGATCCCTGGGCGGCCGCGCGGCGTGAGTTCGCCGAGGAGCTGGGGCTGGCGGTGCCGGCCGGAACGCGAATGGACCTGGGCCAGCTGAAGCAGTCCGGCGGCAAGGTGGTGACCGCATTCGCCGTGCACGGCGACCTCGACATCACCGACGCACGCAGCAACACTTTCGAGCTGGAGTGGCCGAAAGGATCGGGCAAGCTGCGGGAGTTTCCCGAGGTCGACCGCGTCGGCTGGTTCGCGGTGGCGACCGCGCGCGGCAAATTGCTGAAGGGCCAGCACGGCTTTCTCGATCGCCTGATGGCGGATCCGGGCCTGGCCGGACTATCCGAAGGGACCTGACATGCAAGCGCTGCGAACACCCGACGACCGATTCGACCGTCTTCCCGACTTTCCTTACGCCCCAAGGTATGGCGAAGTGCAAGACGATGAAGGCGGCACACTGCGCGTCGCCTGGGTCGAGGACGGGCCGGAAGGCGCCGACCCGATTCTGATGCTGCACGGCGAGCCGTCGTGGTCGTATCTGTACCGCAAGATGATTCCGATATTGGCCGCCGCGGGTCATCGGGTCATCTGCCCCGACCTGGTCGGGTTCGGCCGTTCGGACAAGCCCACCCGCCGCGAAGACCATAGCTACGCGCGCCACGTCGAGTGGATGCGCGCGGTGGCCTTCGATGTGCTCGACATTCACAACGTCACCCTGGTCGGCCAGGATTGGGGTGGGCTGATCGGATTGCGGCTTGCCGCAGAGCATCCCGAACGGTTCGCGCGCGTGGTCGTCGCCAACACCGGGCTGCCGAACGGCGAGCAGCCCATGGCCGACGTCTGGTGGCGCTTCCGCGAAGCCATCACGTCGGCGCCGACGCTGGACATCGGCGCCTTCGTGCAGGGTGGTTGTCGACGCCAGATGAGCGAGGAGGAGCGCGCCGGCTACGACGCGCCGTTCCCCACCGACGAATACTGCGCGGGGCCGCGCGCGATGCCCGGCCTGGTGCCCACGTCACCGGGCGATCCCGCCGCGGCGGCCAACAAGGCCGCCTGGACCAGGCTGTCGGTGAGCCCGGCACCCATGCTGGTCGCCTTCAGCGACAGCGACCCGATCACCGGCCCAATGGCGGCCATCTTCCAGCGTGAGATGCGCGGTGCCCAGGGGATCGACCACCCGGTGATCCGCGGTGCCGGCCATTTCGTGCAGGAGGACGCCGGTGCCGAACTGGCCGGCCACATCGTGGAATTCCTGCGCCGCTGAGTCGGGGGCTGCCGGGCGGCGGGCACAATGTCAGCATGACGACAGCGCCGACCGAGTCCACCAAACCCGACGAGCTGTTGGTGCGGCTGTTGGACCCGGCAGTTCGGGCCGACCCCTACCCGCTGTTCGCCCAATTTCGCGAACGCGGATCGTTCGCGTTGCCGGAGGGCAACCTCGCGGTGTTCTCGACCTACCGCGACTGCGACGAAGCGCTGCGCCACCCGTCGTCGAGCAACGACCGGCTCAAGTCGACCGCCGCCCGCGCGCAGATCGAGGCGCAAACCCAGCAACTCATCGAGGCCGGTGCCGAGGCGCCGCCACAAACCCCGCCCGGATTCCTGTTCCAGGACCCGCCGGACCACACCCGGCTGCGCAAACTGGTCAGCAAGGCGTTCGCGCCGAAGGTGGTGAACGCGCTGCAACCCGACATCACCGCGCTGATCGACGGGTTGCTCGACCGGATCGCCGAACGGGGACGGTTCGAAGTCGTCGAGGACCTCGCCTATCCACTGCCGGTGGCGGTCATCTGCCGCCTGCTCGGCGTACCGATCGAGGACGAGCCGCAATTCAGCCGGGTGTCCGCGCTGCTGGCGCAATCCCTGGACCCGTTCGTCGCCTTCACCGGAACGCCGTCGGACAACCTGAAAGAGCGGATGGACGCCGGAATGTGGTTGCGCGCCTACCTGCACGACCTGATCGACCGGCGGCGTTCGCGGCCCGGTGACGATCTGATGTCCGGGCTGATCGCCGTGGAAGAGTCGGGCGATCAGCTGACCGCGGAGGAGATCGTCTCCACGTGCGTCCTGTTGCTGGTCGCCGGTCACGAGACCACGGTGAACCTGATCGGCAACGCTGTCCTGGCGATGCTGCGCCAACCGTCGCAATGGGCCGCGCTCGGTGCCGACGCGAACCGTGTCCCGGCGGTCATCGAGGAGACGTTGCGCTACGACCCGCCGGTGCAGATGATCGCCCGAACCGCGGCCGACGACATGACAATTGGCGACATCGACGTGCCGGCGGGCGACATCATGATGCTGCTGACCGCCGCCGCCCAGCGCGATCCCGCCGAATACGACCGCCCCGACGCTTTCGACCCAGATCGGAAAGCATTGCGGCACTTAGGGTTTGGTCGTGGTGCGCATTATTGCCTGGGCGCCCCGCTGGCCCGGCTGGAAGCCGGTGTGGCCCTGTCGGCGGTGACGGCGCGTTTCCCGAACGCCCGGCTGGACAGCGAGCCCCAGTACAAGGCCAACGTCACGCTGCGCGGACTGTCGCAGCTCATGGTCGCGGTCTAGCCCCGTTCCCAGGGCGGGCTCTCGTCCATCTTTTTGTAGTACTTCGCCAGGTGGCTCTTGATCCGGTCGACATCGGGCGCGGGCACGTCGATACCGCCGCGCGCGCCGTCCATGATCGCCCCGGCCGCCATCACGCCGCGTGGCACGGCTTTGAGGTCGCCATCGATGACGTCGGCGATCAGCAGCTTGTAGGCCGTGAAATTGTCCTTCTTGTCGCCGTCGTACCACACGTGCGCGTCGCGGTATTTCTGATTCGGCTCGTCCTGCGCATCGGCCCACTGCCGCACCCGCTTTTCGGCCGCGTCGCCGTCCCACTTGCGGTCACGGTCGGCCAACGGCAGATCCTGAAAGGCTGTGACTGACATGTTGGCCGCGTGCCCGCTGTGGTCGGGTCTAAACGGCCAAAACCGCTTTCTCAAGCGGTAGCGTCGGGACGGGAGGCAACCATGAAACGCGGCATCGTTGGTGCAACGGCTGCCCTGCTGACGGCAGCAGGGCTGATCGCCTCGGCGCCACCGGCCGGCGCCGGCTGCCAGTACGGCGGTCCCGTCCTCAGCAAATGCGACGGGCCCGTCCAGCCGGACGGCACCTGGCAACGTTGCGTCGCGGTCACCCGCCTGGTTCCCAATGGCGCCAGTTCCTACCTCGTGCCCGACAACCACTGCGGCCTGATGGGTCCCGGCCAGCAGCCCTTGGATTTCAGCTTCGCCGACCCACCGACGCACATCGACGGCTGAGCGGTCCGAGATGTCGGACCCCCCTGCAATGCTGATGTCATGTCCCCGACCGCGACCGCACGCAGCGTCGAAGCGCCTCCCAAGGAACGTCTGGAGGTGCTCTTCGAGGAGCTGGCGGAGTTGGCGGGTCAGCGCAACGCGATTGATGGGCGCATGGTGGAGATCGTGGCCGAGATCGATCGCGACGAGCTCTGTGGAATGACGGGTGCGCGGTCGGTGCCGGCGTTGGTGGCCTGGAAGACCGGTTGCTCGCCGGCCAACGCCCACACGATCACCGCCATCGCGCGCCGGCTCGAGGAGTTTCCCCGTTGCGTCCAGGGCCTGCGGGAGGGTCGGCTGTCGGCCGATCAGGTGGGGGTGATCGCGGCGCGGGCTGGGCAGGGATCTGATCAGCATTACGCAGAGCTGGCCGCGGTCGCGACGGTCAACCAGCTGCGCACCGCGGTCAAGCTGGAACCGCGACCCGACCCCGCGCCTCGGCCCGAGCTCGAGGCCTCGGTCACCAAGACCACCAACGAGGAGGGCGCCTGTTGGCGGATCACGCTTCCTCACCTGGATGCGGCGAAGTTCGACGCCGCCTTGGCGTCGCATCGAGAGGCGCTGATCGC